>CAQBGY010000240.1 GCA_948759685.1 uncultured Eubacterium sp. | reverse complement strand
AGCGGCGCAAGCCGCAAAAAGGCGGGCTTGGGGTGGCAACCCCAACAAGATTCCCATAGGACAAAATGAGCGGTTAGCGAAATTTGGTACTGTGGTAGAATCTTGCTCTTAAAAAGCGGCGGCTTCCTCTGTGTGGGCTTTCCGCTGATACCCTCCACGGAGAGGGCGGGGCTTTTGCCAACTCTGCGGCAAAATTTACCCCTCTATTACCTACTACGCACGGAAATGAAAATCAGGCAATGTTTTGCGAAATTTCTTTTCGTCTTTTCCTAACAGGATTTGACAAAACGGGCAGAGATTTCTTTTTATCCCTTTGCACGGCATAATACTGACGATTTTCAAAAATGCCAAAAATGGGCGCAAAAAAACAGGAAACCTTTTCTTGATTTCCTGCTTCTGCGTTGCCGTTGATAGCGGCGGTTATTCAGTTGTTCATTCCCCGGAAGCGAATTTGTAGCCCATGCCTAAAACGGTTTTTATGTAGGTGGGGTTTTGGCTGTCCGGCTCTATCTTTTTCCGCAAGTTGCAAATCACATTTGCCACGCTTGACTGGCAGCTCTCGCTCTCCATGCTCCATACGGCTTCAAAGATTTGTGCCTTTGTGAATACCCTCCCCGGACTGGCGGCAAGGTAGCAAAGTGTGCCGTATTCCAAACGGGTAAGGCTTATGTCTGCACCGTCTTTCAGTACCCGGCGTTGGTGTGGTCTGATTTCCAATCCCGGAAAAATCAGCATAGGGGAATGTGGCGGCTGTATGGCTTCCAGCGGTATCATATCAACAAGGGCGGCTATGGCTTCCTCAACTGCTTTTTCTTCCGTGTCTTTGAATGTGAGTATGATTATTTTAGCGACAAATCCCACCTCCTGTTATGTAGCCTGTCCGTCAAGACGGAACTGGAATAGGGCAGCGACAAGCCGCCGTTTTATGCTGTCCTCGGTGTCCTTGTTGATATGCCCGTTTTCAAGGGCGGCAAGCCGGATTTGTCTGCTGTAATGCTGTAATGCTGTAAAACCTCGTCCACGGCTTCCGGCTCTCCATTGGTCGCTCTGATAATGGTTTCATAAGGCACAAGGTTAGGTTTCCCCATGTGAAAGCACCTCCATTTCTTTCTGTAACATCTGCAAGGCACTGTGTATGTGATGCCATGCTGTACTCCGGCAGCTTCCGTATATTTCCCCGATTTCCTGTTGTGTATAACGTCCGAAAAAGTAAAGGTAAATAATTTCTCTCTTTTTCTTTGGCAACGATAACAGGGCAGCGGCAAGATTCCCATTGGTGAGAATGATTGTCTGACCGCATATCGTGATACGGTATTCCTTGTAGGGGTCTGCAAAATATTCATCTGACGTACTGAATGGGTAAAATTTTTCTTCTGTGAGGTATTCAAAGGATATTTCCCTTTGCCGCCGTCTGCTCCGTTCCCGCCATGCGTTGATAGCGGCATAGCGTATCACAACTTTGCAGAAACCATTAAAAGTATACATGATGTGTTCCTTGTATGCTTCTGTGCAATTCATAGAAAATGCCCCTCCTCTCCAATATGACAAAAATTCAACTATCTTTTCAATTTCACCATATTATTTCCCGCCTTTGTCGATTCGCTCCCAGCTAAGTACAGCTCGTCAATTTGTTCCTCATAGTGGAATAGCCTGTTATGCACATTTCCATAATGCTTGTCTTTTTGTCTTTGGTTCGAAATAGTGTGGTGTTGGTGGTCTATCTCTTGTTTTCGGCTTCTTGTTTCTTTACTGTACATGAGCATTTTGCCCATTCTCTGCAATATGCTTTTACTTTATCTGTACTATCTTTATCCCCGGCAAATATTAGCAAAGGAAATAGAAGGCTTTTTCTCCTGTTTTTGCAATTTATACTATAAATTTTTCATTCAATTTACCACCCCATTTCCATAAGCCAATTATTTAAAGCTCGTTCTCGTTTTTGTGAATCAATTTTATATTTTCCTAAATTATGCTCACCTTTTATATTTCCGTCAACTATGTACATAACTCTTGTACACTTTGCGGCAACCTTTACATCATGTGTCACAAGCATTATTGTAGTTCCGTTATCATTTAATTTTGTAAGTTCTTCCATAACTTCATCAGAAGAAGTACGATTTAAAGCTCCTGTTGGCTCGTCTGCAAAAATAATTTTTGGATTATTAATCATACTGCGGCAAATACATGCACGTTGTAATTGCCCTCCTGAAACTTCGTTTATGTCATTATCTGCAATTTCCATAATTCCAAGTTTACGCATTAGGGCATGTCCTCTTTGAAGGATTTCATTTCGGTTTTCATTATTTTTTTTAGATTGCACTGCCGGAAGTATAATATTGTCTGTTATGGTAAGATTTTTTAGCATATACATTTGTTGAAAAATAAATCCAATATCATCAAGTCGTAAATTTGCCAGTTCTTTTTCTTTCATTTTAACAATATTTTTATTACCAATCTTTACTTCTCCTGAGGTTACACTATCCAAACCTGAAACCGAGTAAAGTAATGTCGATTTACCTGAACCGGAAGGCCCCATAATAGCAACCATTTCTCCTTTAGAAATATTAAAATTTACATTTTCAAGAATATTATTTTGACAGCCATTTACATTATAGGATTTACAAAGATTTCTTACTTCTAAAATATTCATAATCTGCTCCTTTTTTATTCAGTAATTGATATATTTGAGGATTTTATTTTTCTTATGTACATTGATGTCAAATATGCACATATCATTGTTGTAATAAAAACAATTGCCGGAAAAGTAATAAAAGTTTCCATAGGATTTATTACATAATCTACGCCGGTCTCTAATCCCATCATCTTAAATAGTGAATCTATACATAAATGTGTTAATGGAATTGCAAAAATTTCACTTATCATTACTGAAATCATTCCTATAAATAAAAATCTTAACGCATGATATAAATATATTGTTTTGCCGCTGATACCAATGGCTTTCATAAGTCCAATTTCACCTTGCTCTTTTTCAATAAAAGAGCGTTCCATAAGCACTGAAATAAGAGCAACTAAGAGGACTGTAATAATAGCAATCAGTATTTTTATGGCGTTAAGAGGTTCTGTAACACCTAACATATCTGATATAAATTCCACACTTGTCTTGACAGTTTCAAACTCTGGAAAAATTTCTTTTATTTTTTCCACCCTGATTTCAATTTCTTCTTTATCTGGATTATCTGTAAATATAATTTGGGTATTTATCTCATGAAAAGTTTGAATATAATTTATTTCTTCATTCGTATGAAGTCTTATCCCGTCTCCATTACTATGCATTGATTGAAAAAATGCTGTGATAATATAATTCTTGTCACCATCTATCGTTTTAATTGTTATAGTATCTCCAATCGTTGCTTTAATTTTATTTGCTGAAATCTTAGTTATCGCTATTTCATTAGAATTTTCAGGAACTGTTCCTTCTAAGTATTGATACATATCCATTGTAGTTCCTGTCCCCTGATATATTGGCAGCTTTGCTTCATTACCATTAAAACTTACAGGTAATGAAAACATCATCTCTTTTATGCAATTTGCAGGCATTCCATTTTTTTCAAGTTTATCTTCTAAATTATTTAAAAACTTTTCAAGTTCTTCATGTCCATTTTCTATTGAAAATTCAGCAGGATTATCGCCTACAACAACATCGCTGTCAACGATACTCAATACACTATATAAACTACCGCTTTTCAATGTTGAAACAGTTACGGAAAGTACCAGAGGAAGTGACGTACACACAAAAAATATAATAGCAATAATACAAAAACGCTTCGGACTGCTTACAATATCATTCAGTGCTAAAAAAGATGTTGACGGCAATCTGCTTTTTCCCAACTTCATACAATTCTTTTTTCTGAAACGTTCTCCTGTCTGCCCATTTCTAATTGCATCAATGGGGTTCATTTTTTTTACCTTACTGGTACAGCCAAAACAAAACATTAGAATCACAAAAACAACAATTACTACACAAAACATATTTATAAAAATTGAATTTTGATTACTTATCATAATCGAGGTTGAAGAAACATTCAGTAATAACATTTTGCCAAATGGAAAACTTAATATAAGTCCAATGAATGCCCCTGTTATAGAAAGTGCTGTATATTTTACAAGATATAATCCTCTTATTTTTAAATTACTGATACCAATAGCTTTCATAACTCCAATCTCACGAAATTCCTCTGCTAATGTAAAAGTAATTGTAAAACGTAAGATGATAAATGCAATTATTATAAAAATAATACTTACTACAAGAATAATGCCTGTTACTACCATATCCAAAATATAACAAAGTTTTATTTTAGATTTATCTATGTTCAAAATACTATTATCAGTAAGTAATTTTATTTCTGAAAGTGTGTTTTCAATATTGTTAGTATGTATATAAATTAAATTTCCACCATAAATCTTTTCCGTTTTTGAATTAGATGTATATTCTTTATAATCTTTGCTGCTTATTATATATCGTTGAATCTGCATGGACTTTGCACCAAAAATAACATCTTTAATTTCACCGGCAAATACAAATTCATTTTTAACCCCGTCTATTTCAATGGTGATGATATCTCCTTTTTTTAGTCCGATTTTTTCTGCTTTTCCTTCTGTTATATAGATTTCTCCCGGCTCAACTTTTTCAAGTTTATTTCCATCTGCAAGAAAATAGTTCAAAGACAATCTTTCATCACTTTGAATGACATTAGTTCCACCTAAAGCAGTTATATTCTCCCCCTCAAATATAAAATTCTCAGGAGCTAAAAACAACAATTTTTCTACGCTATAATCTTCAATTGATTTTGTGGAATTTAAGACAGCAGTTAAATCAGCTTCAAAAATTTTATTCCTTGTTGCCACTAAATAATCAGGTGCTCCAGCCATATCTAAATAATTATCTAATGCAGAAGTAACATTTAAAATATTATTTACACTGGATGATACAAACATTGTTGCCAGTACAATGAATATAAGTAAAATGATATTCATTATCTTTTTTCTTCTTAAATCTTTTTTTAGGATATTGAAATACATTTTTTTACCTCTTTCCTTTTTGTAATTTCATTTTAGCATGGAAAACGAAACTGTAAAAAAACAGTCATTTATTTATGAAATAGAAGGATATGCTTTATCAGGATTTCAAAAATAGTAAACTTATATTCATAATAAACCTCTGTCTTTTATCAGATGCATTGTTCCAAAATAGGCATTAGACAATGTCTTTATACAATATGCTTCATCATAAGCCATTGCATTATTAGCAAGCAGGCTGGCTATTCCATGTGTTACTAAAAAAATTTGAGAAAATATGTTATATGCCTGTTGCTTGTCTACCTTTGCCTGTCTCTCCAAAATAGGAAATAAAGAATCAAAATTTTTCCCTGTAAGCCAATCAGAAAGGGAAACGCCTGTATAATAGTTTGAATGAAATAAAAAACGAAAAAGATTTGTTTCTTCTACGGCAAACTGAATATGTCTCATACCCACTTCCAACATAGGACGTTC
>CAQBGY010000239.1 GCA_948759685.1 uncultured Eubacterium sp. | reverse complement strand
ACCCGTTCAGCATCGAAACGCTGCCAGTACCCAAAAGGCTGAAAGTCGGGGAAACTGCCGAAATACGCTGCCAGTTGGTGCGTGGCGGCTATTACCAGCCGACTATCTATCAAATAAGGTATTTCCAGCCGGACGGCAAAGGAAAGTTGGAAATGGATAACGGTACGGTGTTCCTGCCCAATGACCTTTACCCGCTGGAGAAAGAAACGTTCCGGCTCTACTACACCTCGGCATCGACAGACCAGCAGACAATAGACATTTATATCATCGACAACTTCGGGCAGATGCAGCAACTTTCGTTTTCGTTTAATAATATCAACGAGGAAAAATAAGTTTATAGAACAATATAATGTTAAGAAGCATTGGATTTTTTCCTTTCCAATGCTTCTTTATAGTATCTTTGTACTCAAAAAGAATATGCCTCAAATAGAACCATTATATAATAAATATGTTACGCATATTGAATTATTGCGCAATGAGAATATTTTAACAGAGACGAATAACGATTATATTTGTCCCATTTGTTTGCGAAAATTCTCTAAAGAACAGATTTCTTCTTTGTCATTAGAAGATGCTCCACAAGATTCTTTAGGTGGACACAAGATAGCTATAACTTGCAAAGATTGCAATAATTCATGTGGGCATATTATTGATATTCATCTTGTAAATTTTCTAAAACGATTAGATGAAATTGATTTTGTAGAAGGTTCTACTCGACGTATAGAAATACCTGATAATGGTAGAAAGATAAATGCAATGTTAGAGGTCGGTAACAATAAAGAATTAAAAGTTATTCTACCTCAAAAAATCAATAATCCACAATGGCTACAAGAACATATAAACAATATCAAAGAGGGGAATATTATAGATATAAAAAACCAAAGGGTAGATATTGATATGAAAAAAGTATCAACGGCTATTCTAAAAAATGCTTATATCATTCTATTTTCTCACTTTGGATATTCTTTTTTGCTTGATAAACATTATGATAGAATCAGAGAACAAATAAAAAATCCAAGTAGATATATTGTACCTGATTTATGGACAAAACAGCCCATAAATATGCAAAATGGAATATATTTATCTAATGATAATAGACATCGTGGATTCTTTATAATATACACATGCCAATATAAAACAGCTAGAAAGCATCACTTTTGTTGTTTTATTCCTACACCTTTAATGCCATACGAATTTGCATATCATTTCTTTGATGAATATCAACCGAATACACCTATGTATATGCAAACTCTAAATGGTGATTTTTTTACAAATGAAAAAAATATAAAGGCACTTAACAAGTGGGTATATAGCTGGGATATGAAATTAAAGTATTAATTATAAATTTGAGATTATGGAAAAAGTAAAGAAATTCAAAGAACTTTGTTCCGAAATGGAACAGCGAAAAAAGAATCTCGATGAAGAGTTAAGAGAATATATTCAAAAGGTTAACCATATTTGTGATTTAGGTGGGTTTGTTTCATATGAAGATAAAGTTATAGACCCTTCGAATTCAATTTCCGATGAATTAAAAAGAGAATATGAATATCTATTTTCGCAAATACGCAAACATGTACAGTCTCAAACTCAATGGATTGACGAGATAAATCAAGCCTATAAGGAAGCACAAGATGAAATTTTAGAGTGTGTTCAACAAAAAACACGATCTCAAGATATGGTTAATCATATACAGCAAATAATGGGAAGAATTGTACAGGTTAATAGACTTGCAGCAATAGAATATGGGGAACAATTTATTGCTAATATTTAGACGATTAACAAAAATTGCATGGAACGAGAAATATAGACAGCCCGCCGATGCTTCCCGGCGGGCTGTTCCCATGATAGGGAAAACGGACGGCTTCTTTGTTACTTTCTTCACCCGCTGGCAGGCTCACGGAAGAAAGTAACGGCGGCAAACAGCCGCCGTTCTCTATCAACTGGTTTTAAGGCTCTTTATGGACGTGTATTTCTCTAACCACACCTTTACCTGTTCCATGTTGTATTCGCCCGTAATGATTGCCGTATGGTCGTTTATGGCTACAAACCGGACACTTTCATAGCTGTTTACCCAGCCTTGCAGGGAACAGACACCCCACGTTTCCACATCTTCAAAAACACTGCGGTCTATCCGGCTGATTGGCTCGCCGAAAACTACCGTCATTATCTGAAAGTCCGGTTTGTCCTCCAACAGTAGCAAATGGTGCAGCGTGCCGAACTCGTCAATTTTGCGCCCCCACGCCCACACATCATTATACAAATCATCGCCCCACTGGTGCGGGTGGTCGAAACGGACTTTTACCTCTATGGTGTGTTCGTTTTCTTCTGTGTCCTCGATAACGCCCGTTACCATTAAGCCCGTAAAAATACACTCGCAACGCTTGCCGATAAGCTCCTTGTTTACTTCTGTCGTTTTCATATCCCTAAATTTTACTTATTTATTACTCCGTTCTTTTTTCGCTATCCACTCGTCACGCCTACGGCGGCACTCGTCCAGCGTTTTGGCTACCGTGCTGAATAGTTCGCCGTCCGTGTGGCGGTAGTCATATTGAAAATAAGCCTGTCCCCTGAAAGCCCCTAAACAGTATTTCACGAACTTTTCTTCTCCCGGTGTTTGGGTAATGCTTACCCCGTTTTTGTTAAGTGACTGCATGATGTTCTATTTTTTTATGGTTATAATATCAGTAAGAAAAGCAACGACAGGAAAAGCAGAGCCACGCCCAGCGCATAAACGGCTGAAAGGCAGACACGGAGCAGGAAACAGGTGACACGAAATACGATATACGCCGTTATCGCCGTGCCCGCTCCGGCTACGCTGGTGAACCGCCATGCAAGGCAGAGCAGCAACGCCCGCCAAAGGATTTTATAAATGCTTTTCCGTTTCATCGCTTGGTTGTTTTTAGCGGGCAGGGCTTTGACACCCCGCCCGGATTGGTATTTGGTTATGCCGCACGAAACACAAAACCGTCATCAAACCAGTAATCGCACATAAACAGGTCACGGGCGAACTTTTCATAATCGAAATAGGTCTTTGCGAACTCCGGCAGGTCGTAACATTCTTCTATGATTTCATAGGCGAAATCTTCTTCATCGTCATATTGTCCCCGATACTCGTCCCGGAAATCACGTATAAGGTCGTCCGCATCTTCCTCGCTCAAATCATGGCTTTTGTAGTTGCACCACACGAAAAAGGCTTCCTGCTCGGTGTCGTCCAAATCCTCTACCGCATCACGCAGGGCAAAGAAGTTTTCAGAAATCCAGCTTTCAGAAATCAGGGCTTCCGGGATATTCTCGTAATCCTGAAACATATATTCCGCATCTTCCTCGTCCTTGTGCAGTTCCCGGCAGGCTTCGTAAAATTCTTCCTTGTCCGAATAGTCCGATAGGTCGAGCCATGCCCCAAACAATGAACCGTTGTTGTACTTGGCGTAAGTGCCTACATAAACTTTTGCTTCCGATAATACCTTTGCTTCCATATTGCTGTAATTTTTAAGTTTTTGATTTTATGCGGATTTGAGAGGTGAGGGAGTTGAAGTTTCACTGAACTTTTTTCCTGTTTCCCGTAAATCCGACTTTTTTTTTATGCGTCTTCCGGTCGGGTCGGTCGTTTTCGTTTCACATAGGCTGGTTGGTGAAGGGGTCTTGCTATGCAAATTTTTCCGACAAAAATTTTTCCCGACCAACGGGAAGCTGGAACAATTTTTTTCGATGAAACCCAATTTGCAGAGCCAAAAGCCCCCGTAGCTACCTTTGCCTATTGAAATGATAAAAACGACTGTCCCGGCTGGGGGACTGCATAATGAGGAAGATTTACAGATAGGGAAACAGGGGAAAAGTGCTTGTTCCCTTTCATCCTTTAGGGAACACTCCATGCGGGCGGGAAAGGCAAGGGTATGGCAAGTTCATCTTGCGGTACGCTTGTGCGGGTTTCCAACGGCTCTTTTCACGAAATACAGTCAGCCATGCCACGCACGGCTGGCGTTTCGGGGAATGTGCCAGTGGAAAAGGGAATAAAAAATGCGGGTAGTCGGTGGACTGCCCGCAAGGTGGAAGAATATACTTTGTTGGGATATAGCTTGTTAGGTGGAAATTCGTTACCGAAATCGTTACCTGTTTTGTTACCAACGGTATATAGGTAACTGAAAATTTACATGGCGACTTCCTTGTAAATCTTCTCGATGCCGACAAACTTCTTGTCAAGCCCCTGCATATCGCTGCCTATCTTGCTGTTGGTGATGCGGGCATAGATTTGGGTCGTTTCGATATTGGTGTGTCCCAACATCTTAGACACTGTTTCAATAGGTACGCCCTTTGACAGCGTGGTGGTCGTTGCGAACGTGTGCCGGGCAAGGTGAAATGTCAGGTTCTTTTTAATACCGCACACATCGGCAATCTCTTTCAGGTACGCATTTAGTTTCTGATTGCTGATTACGGGAAGTATCTTGCCGTTCGGCAACTTGCCCTTGTACTTCTTCAAAATCATCTTGGGAATATCCAGCAATGGTACATTAACGTCCGTATTCGTCTTTTGCCGCTTTGTCATTATCCAAAGGTTGCCGTCAAAGGATTTGCGAATATTATCTTGCGTAAGCCCGGCTACATCTATATAGGCAAGCCCGGTGAAGCAGGCAAAGATGAACAAGTCCCTGACGTGTTCCAGCCGTTCGGAAACCATTTTCTTTTTAAGGATGATTTTTATCTCGTCCTCTGTCAGATAACCCCTGTCCACTTTCTCCAGCCGGATTTTGTAGCTGGCGAACGGGTCGCCCACCAGTATGCCGTTGTTGCGGGCAATAATGATGATGCGCTTGAAGAACTGCATGAACTTGGCGGTGGTGTTATAACCACACTTGCAAGCAGTACGCAAGTATAACTCAAAATCGGTAATGAACATCGGGGTAATCTCCTTAATGGATATGTCCGATACGTTGTACTTGCTTTGAATGAACTCGGCAAGGTGTCGGCGGGTGACTTCATACTTACGGTAGGTCGCTATCGTCTTGGATATGCCGACCAATTGCTTCACATCGTCATTGTGCTTTTGGAACAGGGTAAGGATTGTTTCGTGGCTCTCGCTATGACCTAAAAACTCGTTCTTCACTTTCTCGGCGGTCACGTAGTTGTCACGCCGCTGCATTTCGTGGTAAATGGTGTTCAAGGATGCGTTTATATCATCCAGTATACGGTTTATGCGGCTGGCTTCCGCAGTACGTCCGGTAGCCTTGCCCATTTTGCCGTCCCAAATAGAGGGCAGCACGTCCAACTTGGTGTTAAAACGGCTCGCCACGCCGTCCACTGTAATACGGGCAAAAAGGGGGTACGCACCGTTGGCTTTCTGCTTGTCTTTCTTTGCGTAAAAGCAAATGTTGAATGTCGATTTCATAACTCACTTTTTAAGTTGCAAAACTATTGTAATTCTCTAAAAATGAGTTCTATGCAGGCAAGTCAAATAGCGACAGGACTTCGCCAATTTCGGACAATCTGTACCCCCTTTCCGTTTTTGTTTGTCGGGGGTACGAGTTAGGTTACGAACT
>CAQBGY010000238.1 GCA_948759685.1 uncultured Eubacterium sp. | reverse complement strand
AGTTTCCATGGACAAAACTATCCACGATTCAATTCTAACATAGATTATATTGCCGCTTATAGAAATTACTACTGCCAATACATGAAGATAGCTAATCAGTGCTTTTCATCTGTTTTACTAAACGGTCAAGGTTCACCCCATCTTTAATTCCCGCCCTGTAATAATACTCATTTTCTCGCGAAGAACTCTCAAAGCCCGCATCCTCACAAAATTCCAGTAGTTTGCGATGTTCGGCATCCAGTATTGAGAATACTTTGTCATGAGCAATATTGGCTTTTTCTGCCGCTTCCAGTTGCTCCGGTGTGGGTGGATAGTCCTCCTTAAACTTCTCGCAGTGCATTCCCATCCGTTCTGTTATAAGCAGTTCCATAAAATCTTTCTCATCCATTTTTGTACGCCTCCTTTACAGGACGACATCATATGACAAGATGGTGTGGGCGTCCATACCATGAATCACCAAAAATAGCAGTCATGGTCTGGCGAAAATTGACAAGGGAGATGAATGCTCCAATATAATCAGTACCTCCGGCGCCACCACCATAGTACAATTACCATTGGCTTTTGTCCGTAGCGGGTATGTCTACCTCAGCTATGGTTATGTTAGCAACGTTGGTGAGTATGGTCGTGCTTGGTCACGTACCCCCAAATCGTCTACCCACGCCTACTACTTGGGCATGCATCCTACGTATGTTAATCCGTCAGACTACTACATTCGCTATGGTGGTTTCCCCCTCCGCTGCCTCTACCCAGGTAGTGCCTAATGGAGGAAAGGAAGTAAAGAAAAATAAATAAATAAATAGAGGGATGTATTGGATATAATTATTTTCGCATCACAAAACAGAGCGTACTTATGTTTCGCGCTCTTTTAATAGTAAAACTGCCACCCAAATTAGCATCTCAGAACAACTCCATCCCTAGATAGGCTTCATCTCGTTCATCTTGTGTAATGCCAAGGTATCGCTTTGTAATTTCGTAACTACTGTGGTTATAAATGTCTACAACCACTGCCAATGCTACTTTATTATCTTTCACGGTATGATATCCCCAAGTCTTCCTTAAAGAATGGCAGGCAATCTTTCCGGTGAATCCAAGCTCCACTACTGCTGCGTGGATAATCCGCCATGCCTGTACCCGACTAATAGCTTTTGGCTCTTTGCGGTTATTGGCAAATACATATTCTCCTCGGCGATGAGCGTAATACTGCCGGAGCGTGCCAAGCAGTTGCGGATTCAGGGCAATCGTGCGCTCTTTCTTAGTTTTCTTCTCTATTATAGTAATGTGGGTGCGGAACTCCTGTCTTTTTTCATCATATACATCCGACCACTTCAGCCGGAGCAAGTCGCTGATACGAAGCACGGTATATGTTCCCATAACAACCAGTATATAGTTGCGAAGCTGTCCTTTGCGTAAAAAATAGTCTGCGAGTTCTTTTAACTGTTTCTTGTCCCTGATCGGTTCTGTTGCTGCCATAATTGATAAAGCCCCCTTGTCGTAAGATACGGCTGATTATAGCGTATCCCCGGACAAGGGGGCTTTTGTAACATATTAGTGAGTATGTTACATCTTGCCCGCCCAACATCCGCTGTTTTTGCTATAAATCAGTCGTTATTTTTATAGGATTTGCAAATTTTCTTTATTTTAGTATGAACATCCTCTTGAATATAGCCTGATTTGATGTTAAAATTGTATCAATATCACTATTGTGTTACATCTTATTTTTTAGCGGTTTGGAGACCGTGATTTTTTGTTGTTAAGACAGGGTTCAATAAAAGCAGGGAGGAGGCTTATGCTACGTCAACGTAATTGGCGTATTTTATATGAACCGACTACGAAAAGGAGGAGAAGAAAATTGAGAAAAGGATTTACGGCGTTGTTGACGGTATTGTTGACATTGTCATTATGCGCTTGCGCGAAAAATAATACGAGTAAAGAATTTTCTAATGAGGATGTTGAGGAAGAAAACACCCAATCAGAAGTTGGAGACATATCTCAGGAAAGCACCCAGCCAGAAGACAAACCTAAAACGACCGCTTTTGAAAAATGCTTCCGTGATGAGCCTTTTTGGGTACAAGATGAAAACGGGTTATATGGTTTTATAGACCAAACCGGGGATTATGTTATTGATCCCCAATTTTACAATATCGAGGACAAATACAGCCCGTTCTCATTTGGAGTTGCTTTTGTGCAGGATAATAGTGACACGCAAAAGCTATGGGGGTTGATTGATACATCCGGAGATTATGTTCTCCAACCGACTTTTTCCGATGTGGGCGAATTTACATCTGACGAATTAGCGGCTGCACAAGATAAGGATAGCGGTCTATATGGTTACGTTGACCCGACAGGCGCATACCAAATTGAACCCAGATTCACAGAGGCACGTCCTTTTGTAGATGGACTTGCTATTGTATCCGAGGGATATGGCTACATATATATTGATACATCTGGAGAAATTGCCATTTCTGGTGGATTTGAAGAAGCAAATGAATTTTGTGATGATTTGGCTGCCGTTAAATCATGGGGAGCTTGGGGATATATTGACCGTTCTGGAAATTTTGTAATTCAGCCAATCTATGATATGGTGTACTCTTTCTCTGATGGAGTCGCTTTTGTACTCGATCTGGATGGTGAAGGTGGGTATTCTCTCATCGACACAGACGGAAATTATATTTTAGAAGAGTCTATTTATACTCCAGCACAATACACTCCAAATGATGGAGAATCTTCTGCCAGATGGGTAGAGGGATTATGCTGCGTCAAGGTTGCAGTGGATGACTCATATCCACAATTGGGGTTCGGCTACGCCTATATTAATAAAAATGGAGAAAAAGTATTGCCCAAAGATGACACTTATTATGATATGACATGGGGATTTGTAAAGTCAGATAGTGGTACATATGCAGTTGCTACGGACCATGCCAGCGGTTTATATGGTTACATTGATATAGACGGCAAATGGGTGATACCGCCTCAATATCAAGGCGGTAATTCGAGCGCTGCGTCTCCCTACAACGGGATAGGGCTGGTAGAAGAAAGTAGGGTATATATTGATATGTCCGGAAATAGTTTAGCAAAAGTTGATGCGCCACTGTCCTTTGAGAATCGGCAATGGAGTGGATATAAAGACATTTTATTGGCACTTTCATATGCCGAGGATTCTACATGGGGAAAGTACGGATTTGTATACCCTGATGGAAGTGTTGCAATAGATTTTGTCTACGATCTTAGCACGGGCTTTTCTGCCGATGGCAGCTACGCATTTGTTCAATATGAAGGGCTATGGGGTGCAATTGATACGGATGGCAACTGGTTAATTCCTGCAAAATTTAAGGAAATGCAGAGGAATTATTCTTTTATCCAAAATTGACTAAATCATACATTTATGGAGGGAAATAACAATGATTTTATTTTTATTGATTATAGTTTTACTTGCAATTATAGCGTATTTAACATCTGGTAAGGTAAACCAGAAAACCGAGAATCGGACACTTCATACAAACAGGGATGTACAGGAAGTTGCCAATTTGCTCCGGCAGATAGCGAACGAGATGAGAGCCAATGTGGATAAAATTGAAGATGACCCATTCGGCAAGTTCGGTTCTTCTGAGGATTTAGCAATTTTGCTGTCTGGTGAAGAGCGAGGTCTTTCCAGGGATGTATGGGCAGTTCAGGTGTATGTCGCTGAGACGGCTAATGGGTGCGATATAGAGTTAGTAGCTATTGGCGAAGGATTGTCAGCAGGATATTCTGGTACATATTACCATGGGCGAATTAAACTGGCCTCCAGCAGAAAGCGCATGAATGCGATTGCTGCTAGGCTTTAGAAAACTACAGGAGGAGAGCATGAAAAATAAACTTTTAATAGCAGCCATATTGTTTAGCATCTTACTTAGCGGATGCGGTGATTCTGGAGATAGCAGCCCTGCCGCAGTAGATAATGTGGATACATGGGAAGATGATTCGGAATATGAAGAAACAGACATGGATTATGAGGAAAATACTCACGAAGAGCCTGAAGAGGTAGTTATAGGAACTTACCCATTTACGAAGTTGCATCCGTTTTCTAATGAACGTGCGTGGGTGGATTTTTCCAAGAACAGTTATTATAGTTTTTGTACAGGGGTTATAGATACAGACGGAAAATTAGTGTACCAAGCAGACAGCCAGTTATTTTATGTCTCCCCGTTCCAAGATGGGCTTGCATTTTACAGAGAAAACAATACTGAAGAATCTCCCTGTGGCATTATTGATTCAGAAGGAAATGTGCTTTTTGAAAGCCAAATCACTCCTGATGGCGGTTACTTAATCCTAGCATATGGGAATGGCCATTTTTTCGTGGCTCAACACATCCGAAATTTTGATACGGATGAGTGGCGTTACGGCACTATAGACAAGGATGGAAACATCTTAAACGAAATGAAAGCTAGTGATGAACAATTCCGTCCAGAAAAATGGATAGATGAATTTAATTACTGTTCGTCCATTCGATACATAGGAGAAAACTACATCGTTTTACCCTCTGGGTTATATAATATCGCAACAGAGTATTTTTCTCCATTTCCATATGCTCGTGGTTGGTGTATGGCAGAGGTGGTAGGAAATTTCTACGAAGGATATACGGCCATTGTTATTAAGGACGGAAATACTAAATTTGCGTACATAATTAATAGTGACTATGAAGAACCGTGGCGAGATGGATGCGGGGCATTAGAAAACGCCATCTCTAAAAAAGATGATTTTCTCTCAGATTCCAGCTATGGCGAAGGACTGATATTCGGCACAACGTATTATCATCCTAATGAGATTGGCTATTACGATAAAGATTGGAATCTCGTCATATCCTTAGAACAGTATGAGGAGAATGATATCGGCGGCGGAACATTTAGTGGTGGATACGCTCCGATAGTTATGACGGGAGCAGATGGGGATTGGTACGCATCCATTATAGATAAACAAGGAAATCTTTCATATACACCAGTTAGAATTGATAATGCTAACCCCAATAATTCAGCCAATGGATATCTGCAAGCAACAATAGATCAGATGACAAAAATTATAGGGCCAGACGGTGTAGTTTATACTCCTGGAGTGGATGACTTGTCTATGCTTGATGGACTTGCATTTGGTGATGTCGGTGACGGGTTGATTTGTATGGATGATGCAGCTAATACTAAAGATTGGAAATATGTCAGTTTGGATGGGAGCAGAACTATTGATTGCGCCAAACTGACATCCAGCAATACAGAATTAGATATAGAATCCTCAGACGCTTCCTACATAGTTCCTGATTCTTATGATATTACAGGCAAATGGAAAAGCGTTGGCGATAGCGGATTCGGACAGGCACAACCGGGAGCGATTGTGGTATTTGATGGGGATAACTGCAACTTTTACAGTCCGAACGATACATATGCTTTTTATAAGGAAGACGATAGGTATGTTTTGGATATCACAAGTGTTTTAGGAGAAAGCCTGAGCCAGACCGTCAATATCATAGATGACGACAATATAGAAATCGCGGGAGCAAGTTTGAAGCGAATGGAGTAACAGA
>CAQBGY010000237.1 GCA_948759685.1 uncultured Eubacterium sp. | reverse complement strand
GACGTGTGCTCTCCCGATCTTACCGGCTTTAGCCGGTAGTGGTTCAGTTTTGGTCATTCTTTGGATATTACGGATAAAGATATTTTAAGAGAAATGATTTTAAATGATAATGTATATACGACGATTTATTATCCTGACAAAAAAGAGTTAGGAAGAAAAATTGCAAATTTAGTAAAAGTTATTGGACAGGATGAATTGATTAGAAGGACAGGGGGAAATACAAAAACAATTCAATTTGTGTTGCAGAAACCTATGGAGAAAATAAAAAAATCATAATCCAGCGTGACCAGATACAACGAAAATAAGTCAATTTTCGCACTTAAATATGCTAAAAACGTTGGAAAAGTTAATTCTTGATAGGAATCATATGGGAAGTATTGATTTTACTGTTTGCAAAAATCATACTGAAAATACGCTGTTTTACAATAATCCAGTGACCACATAAACAAAGCCAGCCTAAATTAAATGGACTGGCTTTAGTTGTAGTAAATTGAATTGTTATTTATTGGATTGATTGCTTTTGCTTGCCTGATTATTTGGATTTAACTGGTTAGCATGGTTGTTATTATTTGCCCGATAAGCGGAATTGTTGGAATTACGCTGATTGGCATAATTATTAAGCTGTTGCCGGGTATGTGTGTTTCCAGATACTTTTCCCATTAATAGTTCACCTCCTTCAACAAAATTTATAAAAAATCCACACCACTTGAAAACGTGATTTCATGGTCATATAAACTGCATATTTAGTATCGGTTAATATCTTCCGGTTACAAATAAATTCCATTGAAATATCTGACAAGATAGTATACTATGTATTACATAGATTTGATGAAGTTAAACTAAAACATATGTATTACATAGATTGCGATTGGAGGAAATTCAGATGGAAGAAAATAAAAAGCAAACAACATTAACGCAAAAGGATTATCAGAAAAAATATGATAAGAAGACGAAGATGGTTTCTGTAAAGTATGTATTATCTGATATGAAAGATTATATGAGATTGAAAGAATATCTTGACAGAACTGGTCAAACTGCAAATAGTTTTATTAAAGATCTGATAAATGATTTTTTTGAACATAAAAAATATGAAATAAATGAGGAAAGAATAGCAGAATATTATAAAGATTATAATGTAGATATGGAATTGTTGGACAAATTAAAATCTGTGGTGGGAAACGAAAGGCTTGAAATTATTATGAATTATCATAAAAGCGATATAGAATCAGAAATATATGATGCTTTTATAGGAAAAGGGGAGTGCTTTGACGAATGGATAGAGCAATTCTTATTGGATGTTGAGTGTGGAGATATTGATATAAATGTATCTGATGAAGAATTTAGGAAGATAATTAGTGATAGTATGTCAGGAAGTATAGGATATATAGCTTGTTATGTCTGATTTTCATTATCATAATTTAATAAATTTGTCAAGTGTAGCAAAAATGAAAATAGGTATTACATAGTGGATGAGCGAAACACTATATATAGATGGGAAAGTCTATATATAGTGTTTTTTTAAATTTATAACAAAAAAATTTCAAAAATTTTTCTATTCTAACATAGAAAATATAGATACAACTTTATTATTTATAAGTTGTACAGAGAAAATTTATTTGAAAAGTAGAAGATAGCTATGAGCAGAAGAAAATTTTTTAACATCAAATGACGAAAGGGAAAATATTAAAAAATTTTCTCAAAGTGGGGAAAAGCAGTTTTAAAAAGGGTATTTATTATTGAAAGACAAAATCAGTGTAGTTTAGAAAAGCAAATATTAAAGGAGAGTGGTAGATATTGAGTAAGAAAATTTGGGAACGAAAAGAGTGTGACGGTTGTAAATCTTACAATTCAGAGTGTCGGATGGGTGTGTGTAGCATCTATCCGTACCAAAATCAGAAGAAAACAGAAGTAAAAAAGGTAGAAATACATGATACAGGCTAAAAGCCAATTATTTTTGCCACAACTAATCAGAGTTAGTAAGAAACAAAAAGAGAATATCATTAAAAGAAAGAAGGTGATAAGAGTGAATGAAGAGTTAGTCAGAACACAGTATGTAATCATGAAGATTTTACGGACTAACAAAGCCACGAATTACATAAGGGCAATGACAGTATCAGAAATTTCGGAACAAGAAGGAAGAAATAAATCTAATACATTGTATAAGCATATAAGGATTCTTGAAAAAAGAAATTTGGTAGAATCTGGTGTAAAAGTAGAAAGGGCAAACAGCTATTTTATCAATGAGTTAGGTTTGGAACTACTAAAAAAATATGACGATATGGAGGAAGAAAAGAATGGATGCAACAATGAATGTTAAGGGATGGTATGGTTTTGTAGGTTTAGGACAGATGGGCGGTAATATGGCTAAGAGTGTTCATGTAAAAGAATATCCTATAATGGCAGCGAATACGGCTCAATCGGATCTGAATGGTTTGGATATACCAGAAGAAAGCAAATATCATATTTTGGGTGGATATGGCAGTAGCAAGGAACGTAAAAAGGCAAAACAGTTGTTAGCAGAAAATAATTGTGAGAATTTTGACTTGCTTATCAATGAGATTAAGGAAAGATTCAAGGATTGTAGGGTTATTTTCCTTATGGGAAGTTCTGGTGGTGGTTCGGGTAGTGCGATTGTGCCAGCTATAAAAATGAGATTACAAGCGGAAACGGACAAAATCATTTGTGTGGTAACGTGTACACCTGATGATAATGCCAGTATGAAAGAATATATGAACTGCTATGAGTTTTTCCAGGAATTAGAAACCATAGAGGGCGGTGGCGCAACCTTCATCATTGATAATAATAAGAATAAAGAAAAATTAGTCCTGAATGAACAGTTTGCTTGCTATCTGGATGCGTTTCTGAATTGTGAGACAACTTCTACAAGGGGAGTGGTTGATCGGGCAGAGATTGAGAATGTTCTATCACAAAAGGGAACTTGTATTGTGAATAAGCAAGGTTCCGATAAAGCAACTACTCAAACAGTGATTGAGAGAATCAGAGATAACATCTATGTGCCATTGGAGAATGATAATGTAGTGGCAAATATAGCACTGGTAAATTCTAACAACAATGTGAGACTGAATGAAATAATTGAAAATGTTGGAAAACCGCTTGCTACATTTGAAGGATGGGAATCTGATGCGACTGTATTAGCAATATCTGGTTGTTCTCTTCCATATAAGAAGTTGGAGGAAATCAAACAGAAGATTGAGGACAACAAAGACACGATTAAAAGGAATTTGACAGCTACAAGTGAACGTAAATTGACAGGAAGTATTGATTTTTTGGGAGATATTACTGCCGAAAAGCCGAAACCAGAAAAGAAAAAATCGAATAGAGATTGGTTATTCATGTAAGTTTATCAAACTTAATCAGAGTTAGTAAGGGATTATCAATAGCTAATCACAGATAATCCGTAAATATTATATCGTGGTCAGAATATGCTAATTCCTTATCCGAAAAGAGAAGTGGAGGTTATAGGAAGTGTCACATAAAAATGATTCAGTACGAAATAAACTAATTGAAATTACTAATAAAGGCTTGATGTTAAAGGCGATTGCTTTGAATGTGGGAATAGATGTAAATGATTTATCCAGATTCAAAGGTGGAATGGACAATTTAAAGCCATCAGATGTAGAAATATTATCTGAATACTTGAATGAAGTGCATATTCCACAGCGGAGGACAGTTACACCAGAAAAACAAATGACAATGAGAGAGCGTTTATTGGCAAGTAGGAATAAGCAAAATGAAGAAAAACCTAAGAGAAGGCGTAGTAATGTGCGTTTGGATTTGTTACGAGAACTGGATTCTTAAATGTAGAAGCAAATCATAGGTAGGTGGTATATCGCCACCTATCATCAATAAACCAAAAAGGAGATTAAAATTATGTCAAACACAACAGTAACAAAAGAAGTATCAATAAAGGAATTAGCACAGGCATTTGAGGAGAAATTTATCAATGTTTCTTCTACTGACCATTACGGTATTGCTATTGAAATAACAAGAGGCACAATCGAGTATGAGGACGATTTGAAACCTGAATTGTGGCTGGTATCAAGGGATTCTGAAAACAATGTCACAGGATCGGTTACGTTTGATGAAGATGTTATTGAAAGTATTGAGGAATCCAACGGTACATATACCATCATTTTCAGCACTGCTATGGCAGATATTGATATTTCGGAGTATAAGTCGTTGGAAGAACTTCAGAAAGAGCATGACGAAAAACAGAAAGCATGATTTGAAGTAAATGAACAGATAAAAATAGAAATATATAATAGGTAGGCGGTGCAATGCCGTCTGCCAACACAGATTATTTTTTATAAAGGAGAAATTTAACAATGAAAAATGCAACGGTAAAATGGTTCAATGCACAAAAAGGCTATGGTTTTCTTACAGATTCCGAAACAAATGAAGATGTATTTTGCCACTATTCACAGCTTCAGATGGATGGTTTCAAGTCATTACATGAGGATGATATGGTTGAATACGAACTTGGAACAGGAGCCGGTAAGGACAGTAGAGAACAGGCGATAAACGTCAAGCCGATTCTCACCAGAAAGATGATTGAGGATTCTTTGAAAGAAGAGAATTTTCACATTGAAACTATGAAGGATTCATATGGTGTGACAATGTATCAGGTAGCAGACCAAAATAATGTGCTTCAATCCAGCGAACAAGGTATGTCATTCTTAGAATTGGCGGCTTTTGCAGGATATGATGTTGAAGGTTTATCAGATTAAGGGAGGACAAGCAATTATGACAATTGAAGTATCAGAATTTTTAAAGGCATTATCAGAGCACAACAAAACTACAAACGGCTATTAGATTCACTTAAACAGCGCAGATCTTGATGACAGAAGTGCAAGAAATATCGGTATCGAAATAGGTGATATGTATTTCACGGAATGCAGTACATTAAAGGATACGATGATTCTTTGTTTCGGTAACATGAACAAAAGCCCATTGGCAAATCAGAAGAAGGAACAGACTTGTATCCGATCGAGATTAACACAGATTTGTTTATTGACATCAATCAGATTGAAGTTGTTGAACAGATAGATGATTGTGCGGACTGGTTCAGTATTTCTTCAGCAAAGGTGTTTAATGTCTACATGCTGCCGGAAGATGACAATTTAACAGGAAATAGAAATGTGCTCACAGTCGGATTTATTGAATAAGCAGTAACAAACATAGGGCGGTATGTTCAATTCAGTAATATGCCGCCTGTAACAGAAAAGGAGCAATAAACAAATGCGAAGAAAAACCACAACAAAAAAACTACAACAGGCAATCAAAGACGACTTGTTAAAACAAAAGTAGAAAAATACAGCAAATCAACACGCAAAACAACAACAATATCAACTGATACATTCAGAGATGATTTAGACTTTCTATGTGAGACTATATTTGCAGATGCTATCGGTTGGCATTTTGAATACGATATTAAAGCAAAACAGTACGTAATTGAATGTGGGCGCATGAACGGAGATGCTGATTTTATATTTATCGCACATTTGTGTGCGTGTGATGGCGTTGGAAGAGATTGTATTGATAATGCTTTGAGGGTGATTG
>CAQBGY010000236.1 GCA_948759685.1 uncultured Eubacterium sp. | reverse complement strand
GAAGATGTAAGAGTTGGAAATTGCAAATATCTGCTTAATCAGCAGACACTAAGTATGTCTTTGACAAGCTTAAGGTCATGTGGCAAAATACTTTTTCTTCTGCGATCCTTGAGTCATCTGGAATCTCTCTTAAAATATCAAGTTTTTATTTTAGCAAAATTTTTCAATCTATTTACTACAGAAGAATTTTTACTCTTATTTCAAGAATAATTAATTTTGAGAACCGTTTAGACTTATAAAAAAGAAAATACATCTGTATTTGAAAGCAAATCTTATGAAAATATCTAAATTTAACAAAATAAATTTGTCAGGACTATTACTATTGGTTTTATATCTATTATTATTAGATAATTCACTAAAAAGAACCATATAAGTATACTTTTTTTATAACCATTAGTAATATATCTAAAACTTTATAGGAGTTAAAAATGGATAAGGAATTATTTGGAATACAATTACAGAAATACAGAGAACTGGCAGGCTATAGTCAGGAGGATTTGGCAGAAAAGGTTGACTGCAGTACAATTTTTATTTCTTATATCGAACGTGGACAGAAATCGCCGAGTTTGAAGACATTCATGAATCTTGTCAATGCACTGAATGTGCCTGCAGATGTCCTGTTAGGTAATGAGACGGTAAACTATACGTCTGAGAAACTGAAGCATATGGTAAAGCGCCTAAATATCCTGCCTGCTAAAGAGCAGCAAAGAATTTTGGATATTATGGAAGAGGCGATTACGATTGAATTAAAATATTACGAAAGACAAGGAGAGAAATAAATGTTAATTTTGGTATTTGATACCGAGGAGGAAATAAATAAATTTGTTGCGTTGTATGAGACTTACGGCAAGACAATTTATTATACATTAAAACGTTTTCAAGTAGACGAGTATACGATTGAAGATTTGTCACAGGATATATACATAAAATTGGCTGATCATTTGAATCAAATTGATATGAATGATTTCAAAAAAACGCAAAACTATATTATAACGGTTACACGGAATTATTGTATAAGTTACCTTAGACAATGTAACAGAAAACAAGAAGATTTGTTTGATGATATATCCATGTTAAAAAAAGATGAAGAAAATATGGAAGATTATATTGTAAATAAGGAACAAATTGAGTGGCTGGCAAATGAGGTTGATCAATTGGATGATATATATAAATCTGTATTAGAGTTAAAATATGTGAATGAATTTACAGATGATGAAATTGCAGCATTTTTAAAGATAAAGAAAAAAACAGTAGAGATGAGACTTTACAGGGCTAAGAAAATGTTGCGTATACGGTTAGGAGAACATGAATATGCAAAATAGCTTCAATGATATATGGGAAGCGATGTTGAAGACAGCTGTCGTTGAAAACAGTTATAATAAAATAAAGGACTATCTACCATTAGAAGATATTAATAAGTTAGAACTTCCAAGACATTATGATGCAAAAATGATTCAAGTTATCAGACATTACCAGAATAAGATTAAGTTTAGAAAATTTGTAAAATATTCCTGTAAAGTAGCATCATTGTTACTTGTTGTAGTGGGTATTGCATTTATCATTCTTCTACAGTTTGATGAAGTGCGTGCATCTTGCAAAAGTGTTGTTACGGAAATTTATGAAAGGTTTATTCAATATGATTTTAAGGAATTAGATGGAAATGAGGAGGGGTTTGATATTGGATATGTACCAGAAGGTTATCATTTGGAAATAACGGAGTTAAATGGCGATGGTAAAAATTTGGTATATATAAATGATTTGGGAAATCAGATCGAAATAGCTTTTTTTAAAAAGAATAGGACAATTAATATCGATAATGAACAGTATCAAATTAGCAGAATACAAGTCGATGATGTATTTGGAGAATTTTATGAAGCACAGTTATGCGGCTTTGAAAATTACATTATATGGAGTAATAAAAAAGGTTATTTTTATATTGCTTCATCATTAGATAAGGATACAATGAAAAAAATTGCAGAAAATATAAAATAGTTTGTAGAAAATATTGTCGGTGAAGCGTTTATTTAATAGACGTATAAAAATGTAAACACCAATTTAAAAAAGGAGAATTTAATCATGAAGCGTAATCTTATTTGTACTATTACAATGTCGGCACTAGTTGTAACATTGAATTTTTCTTCTGTAATAACTGCTTATGCCAAGATTAGTCCGGAAAGAGTCATATTATATGAATGGGAAAGGTTTGAGGATGTGAGTCCTAGGTATTCCTACATACAAAGTATTGATTTGGGAGTATATCCTAGTGATGCAGAAGCAAAATATAATCTTTATATACGGGGCACTTCAGATGTTACTAAGGCATCAGGAACACTGACCTTATATAAGCAGAATGCAAATGGTGAGTATGAGGAAAAGGAATCAGTATCTCTTGAACAAACAGGCTCCAAAATGCGGTTTGATGGAAGTTTTAATTCATATGGACCAGGAAATTATAAAGTAGAATTTTCTGGAACTGTATACACAAAGTCTGGTTCCGAACCTGTCACGATTAGAAATTATAATTCTTATTAAGATTTGATTTTTTATTGTTCTTTTCCAGATTATAGAATATATATCTGGAAAAGAGCGTATTAATTGATAGTCCAAATTTGTTTATGCTGATCTGGATTTTGTCAGAACATTGTAGACTTTTAAGCTGAATGGTAGTGTTAAACAGTTTATGAAAGAACTGCCCTCTTTCTGCCCCTTATAGATCATTATATTTCTGCTTCGCAAATCCCTGTCAAGCCTGAAATTAACGGTCTTTCAGCCTGGGCTTGACAGGAATTTGGAAGCAAAGTAACTGGTCACTCAGAGGTAGAAAGAAGGGGTAAAGGCACCGATAGGCTGAACCCTTGATTTTCTGGGGTTGAGACGATTTTGGGGTATTAGACTTGACACTACCAGATGAATCAGGGAGGAAAACATATGATAAAGGTTGCTATTTGTGATGATGAAAATATAATTGCCAGTCAAATTGATAATATGATTTTAACTATCTGTAGTAAAGAAACTATTTCCGTAGAAACTGATGTATTTTATAGTGGTGATTCGCTGGAGAATGAAATATCGAGAGGGACCAAATATGACATGATATATCTTGATATTCAGATGAAAGACGGCGATGGAATAGCAACGGCAAAAAGTATTAGAAAAATAGATGAAAATGTATTGCTGATTTATGTTTCGGGGTATGACAGTTATTTAATGGATCTTTTTCGGTTAGATGTTTTTACGTTTATTAAAAAGCCGATTGATGCAGACCTATTTGCAAACACCTTTCTGGATGCACATAGGAAAATAGGAAATAACAGATTTTATTTTGTATTCCGCTATAAAAATACGGAATACAAAATCCCCTGTATCGAAGTACTTTATTTTGAAAGCAAAGGTAGAAAAATCAATTTACATGGAAAAAGTGGCAAGATGGGATTTTTTAACGGAAAATTATCGGATGTAGAAATCCAGATTGCAAAAGGGAAAATCCCATTCTTAAGAATTCACCAATCATTTCTTGTGAATTATCATCACATAAAATCACGTTCAAGAACAGAAGTAACATTAACATCAGGAGCAAAACTTCCGATCAGCGAGGATCGACAAAAAACTTTTGGAGAGCAGTACAACAAAATAATAGGAGATGAAATACAATTTTTTGTATGAAAGTAAATTTGACGACAAATTGCGTATTCTTGGCAGGAAGAAAAAATGCCACATGATTGGCGTACAATCATCACGTTACAAATAACTATGTTTTAAAATGACGGCTGGATCAGGAATTACTGCAAATGGTCTAACGGGTTGTCATGAGGTAAAAGTAGATGAGTAATTACATATTAAATATAGCAATGGTTATAACAACGATGTGGATTGTCAGAAGATTTTGGAATATTTTTTATAAAAAAAAGAAAACTTCTTCTTGGAGTGTAATGATATGGATGATCTTTGGGTTATTTCAGACATATTTGCACATCAGACAGGAAGATGCGGATATGTTGATGACAATTTGCAATATCTTGTTAATTTTGTTGATAGCAATTCTGGGATACCATTGTACTGGAAAACAGAAATACTTTCTGGTGGCAGCCTTTTCAGTAGTATGGGCATTAACAGAATTTTTAGTTTTTTATGTTTTAAACCTTATTCTGAAGCCGGCTGAGAGCATGTATAATATGGGTGCAGTAATTACAAAAATATTTATGATGATATTTGTATACGTAGTAACATCATATTGGAGCAAGGAGAGGGGAGAGTTTGTTCCCCATTATTATTACTTATATTTACTGTTTTTTCCCATTGGAAGTATTTATATTTCTTTCAGTGTATTTAAGGATACGAAAAATCACATGTTATCCTCAATTGTTATTATGATAATTCTTCTTATATTTAACGTTACAATTTTTGAATTATATACAAAGATGAATGAAATGTTTATGAATGAATGTGATAAAGCAGTATATGCGCAGCAGATTGACATTATATCTGGAAATACTACTGAGCAGAAAAGAATCATGGAGGAATTTTATAAAGAAAAACATGACCTGGCAAATGAGCTAGTCTCGTTAAAAGGATATATTGAAAAGGGTGATATTGAAGGTATCATTGAAAATCTGGACATTATTATCCACAATAATCAATGTGCAGAAAAAATTTCCGACAGTGGAAACAGTACAGTGGATGCCATAATAAATTTCAAGTATACAGCTGCAAGTAAACTCGATATAAAATTCAACTTAAAAATATTTATACCAAACGAATTTCCTATAGATGTTTGTGATATAGGTATTGTCCTTGGCAATGCGATTGATAATGCGATCGAGGCTGTAAAGAAATGCAAAAATGCAGAGAAAATAATCGAGATCTCAATGGGCGTAAAAAAGGAAGCATGGGTTGTTGTGATAAAAAACCCATATGAGCATAAAATAGAAAAAAACTGGACTGGAATACCGGTATCTACTAAAAAGGAAAAACACAGGCACGGTTATGGTCTGAAATCCATCATGAAAATTGCAGATAAATACCAGGGGGAAGTAGTGATCGAAACGAAAGATGGTCTTTTTTCTTTAATAATAGTATTAAATTTCAGGGAATTTTGACAGTAAATTCCGGATTATTGACAGTTCACCTTAAAAACAGTGTAGAATGTATATACTAATATAAAAAAGGAAGGGAGGAAGATTATTATGAAAACTCAGGAAAAAAAAGTAGCAGCAAAGGCATTGACTGTGATTGTCAATTATGTTCTTTCCGTAGCAGCAAACAGCAGGTGTATGGTATTCTTTCATCAGCCGAAACAACCAGATGAAGTAAAGAAATTTCGCAGGTTCTGATTATGGAAAGGACAGCTAAATTTTTAGCAGACTACATAATAAAAAAAGGCATGGCGGAGGAAATGGATCGAAAAGTATATGAATATGGTTTTCTAATATCAATGGAATTGGGGCTGTTTGTTTTGTTCTGTATATCCGTGTTTCTATATCTGCACATGGTTGTAGAAGGTATTCTGTTTTTGGTAATTTTTATGCCGCTGAGATCATATGCTGGAGGACTTCATTTAAATAGATTTCATTCCTGTTTTATACTGTC
>CAQBGY010000235.1 GCA_948759685.1 uncultured Eubacterium sp. | reverse complement strand
GGATCGGCGGCGGCCACCGTGCTCATCCGGGGGTCGCCGGCAATGGTCATCATGCGGTCCGCCAGCATGTGGATGTTGGCCTCCACCGTCTTTGCCGACTGCCGGGCCATCGGCTGAAGGCTGTCCAGTAAAATGTTGTTGGCCAGTGACTGAAGGGAAAGGGCCATAATGACACAGCATATGACCACCAAAATCAGAATGTTGAGGGTGGTGTTTCTCAATATCCTTCTGTTCAGGCTCCGCTTTATCCCCCGTCCGCCGAGGGAATCCCCCTGCTTTCCTGCCACGTTTCAGTCGCTCCTTTTCCTGATGATTTTTGTCAGTAGACAGAATAAAAGCCTCTTGTACCCTTCCCGCGGACATCACGCCCGGCTGGACTGGCAGCAATTGACTTGAATCAGTATAGCATAAATTTATGGGAAATGGAAGTGCCTTTTTCCTCCCCCCTTTTTATCTCTCCTCAAGTTCGTCGACTATATATTAACCGCCCTGCTGGATGACAAATTCAACAGGACGGTTTTTTATCTTATTTATTGTTGGCCTGGTACATAATATGCTATAGCAGGATCCAAAATTGCTGACAAAGGCGCTCCGTAGGGCGCGACGACCCGGTGCGCCGTTTGCGGCAGGACGGCGGGCCGAGGTCGTCCCGCCCTACATTTGCCAGCAATTCTGATGATTGCTATAATTAAACATTTGAAGCTGATAATTTATTATCTCTGGCATCAATCAGCACGATATCAGGACATCCAGCAATACCAAGTTCATTGAGAATTCGTGTAACCTTTTCCAATTCTGCGTCACTGAAAAATAGGATGACTTTTATTGCACGCTCTGTCCCGTTAGCTTTTTTGTATACCTCGACTTGATTTTCTAAATTCTTTTTTAACTTTGAATTGGATGCCAATTTAAACTCAACCAATGTCGCATCTTTGCTTCCTTTTGAAATTTTAAAATCAACTGGACCGCGACCATTATTAACTTCACGGTTTACATCAAAATCTGTTGCATACCAAACTAAACGATACATAATCTGGAGGTCGTTTTCACGCTTAAGAGGATGACCGTTCAGATAAAACAAACGATACCCGTCCATGTTCTCAATGACATCTTTTAAAAACTGAACTCGCTGATACGCTTCATCATGGGAATTAGCATTAATTTTATAAAACGCTGTTCGAGCATTCAAACATTGCGTAAGTTCTTGAAGTTGAGTATTAAATAGCATCCTGACTTCTTGGACGGCCTGAGTACTAATAGAAGTTGCTTTTTCTTCATTATCTTCCTTATATTTAATATAATAGTCAATTAATTCGGGATGTGAACGAATCAATTCTGTAGCAATCCAATTCTTCTCCGTTTTAGACAATTCTTTTTGCTTTTTTGAAAGAACTTCGGTAAAATATTGATTTAATTCAAATCGAAGTGTTGCATCTTCGACCGAAGGGGCAATGTTCTGAAGATTGCCTAACATATCCGCTCTGTTTATAAATGTTTCATCCTGTGTCAACAAGTCACGCGGAGTGAGCAAAACATAGTCGTTATTACAATAAGGTAAAATGTATTCTTTTGTTCTCCAAGTTTTGGTTTCATAATTAAATTCAACTCTTGGAACACAAACTGTTTTGCATTGTGATGGTGACAGGTTTTCTTTGGCAAATGCCATCGTATAGTTTAATAGTACTTTTTCGCAAAATTTGTTGTAAAGTCACTGATTTTATCCCGGCCAACTAATGGGCTAATCAAGCACAGCTTCTCTAAATGTGAACTCTTAGTTATTTGCTCTTTTCCAAATTCTCTAAAAATTGTTTTAAGGCCTAAAAATAAATTTTCGGCGAAGTCCTTCCCTAATCCACGTCCTCCATTTCCATCCAAGCTAAAACCCAACCATGTCTGCTTTACCTCTGAAAATAAATACCATGACGATAGCATTCCTTTAGGCGGCGTGTCATAGTTTCCCGCCTGCTGTTGCAAAAACAATAAATAGCGAATGATCTCAGCATGAATTTGTTAATATTCTGGTTTCTCGCTATTAAATAACAGAAATGGATCTACAAAGAGGGGCATATCATTTATCAGAGAAATATTCACAGCACCATAAGATTCAATAATATCCTCATCCACATCGAAAAAATCTGAAAAATAAATTTTAAGTTCTTCCACAAGGCTCCCCTCCCTCAACCGATTTTCTAACTACCCTATATCTACATCAACAGAAGTGGCCCAATCCACTATCAGATTTGGCGGTTACTGCGACTTTAGCGGTTCTATTATCTTTGAATAAAGCACCGCTTCATCAATTTTATACATCAACATACTTGCGAATATCAGACAACGCATAGCGTCATCCCGTTCTATTTGTATATTTGCGTGGGCTTTAGGATTACGCAAGGCTGACATCGCTCCTGCAAGCATCTCCATAAATCCTTTTTGTGTATTCGCACCAGAATCAGTGGAACGATCACAAAATTCTATCAAAGGGTTCTTTGTAGAAAACACCCTTTTCATTGCCGCATCGCCATCAGGGATATCCTCTCCAGGTTTTACCACCTGAAAAAGCCTTTTTACTCTATCATTTATTTCAATAAACGCATCACAAGCCGCGTTAGCATAACTACCATCAAAATAGAGTTTCTTTGATACTTGAGCTATCCGAGGATGAATCAAATGGCACCAATTGTCTTGTCTATTGAAATTCTGTGCCAACAAGATATCTAATACTTCAATTCCTTGTCCAAAGGCAAATGGATTTATGTAAATATGAATGGTATTCCAACTTGCGGGAACTTCTCTAAACAGTCTATTTTTGATTGTCATCAACTGATTGCTAAGAACAGGTTGCTCACGCTCAATATCTTTAGCAATAATAAGAAGCCCTTCGCGGATATTTGTTACATCCGCAGTAGAAACCGGCATATTCAAAACATTTGGTTGATTTGATAAATTCCGCATCCAACAGCACACAGTATTTATTTTATTTATGTCCACATTCATTCTCCCAGCATTTTATATTATTTCCCCTAAGAGCAAATTTTTAATAAAGTAGCCATTTTAAGCATTAGAATGTCAGTGTTCTTCTTTTTTAGTTCGCACTCCCAAATCCGTAATACTGTCCACCCGCGTGCTTCAAACATAGCTGTTACTTCTTGGTCATGTTTTATATTCCGTTCTCGTTTCTTTTGCCAATACTCTTGGTCATCTGCGGGACGGGTGTTCCGGCAATCATGCCCATGCCAGAAACAGCCATCTACAAACACTGCGATCCTTTCCTTTGGAAACACAAAATCGGGATGACCCTTAACAGGATAATTCCGCCGCCAGCCAGTGATACCATTCTGTTTGAATATTTCAATCAAGCGAAGTTCTGTAGACTTATTCTTTTTTGACTTGACCCGCCGCATGATATCAGAGCGTTTTTCTTCATCAAACACATCCGCCACAGCAAATCACCTTGCCTCGAACTCAATGCGGAGACTTGGATCGGTTTCAGTTTCCAGCACAATATTGTTGTAGCGGCTGATAATATCCGACAAGGTAGAGTTACGCTTTGCTTCATCAAATAAGCTGTGTTCATATACATTTGCGGATAAGAATTGCTGAATATCCCACACCTCTACGCGCCCAGCAAGGCCAGCATCTTCCGCCAGGTTCAGCGCCGTATGCACGCGCTCAAAAATTGTGATGATAACAGGATGACACCCGCTCCGCAAATTGGCTTTACATTTTTCAATCAGGAGCGCCCCTGGCATAGTAGTACAGTGGATAATCGTGCTATTGATGACAAAATCACCGTTACGATCCGTTGGGCCGTCCGCTACTGAAGCGCCATGAATTTCAAAAGCTCCTTCCGGCATAATAAGGCAGAGTTTAGCTGCCACCAAATGCTGCAACACCGTTCCAAGATACTGCGTACCCGGATTCTGCTTTTGCCGCTTTTTTGCCTGCTCAAACAGTTCGTCCAAATTAGCGCCGATTGTTTTAGATGTGTCAGCAGTCAAAACGAACGGCTGATTTCTAAAATACTCTCTAACCTGTTCCGCCCAAAATGCTTCGACAACGGCAAAGTCTACGGCTTCATCTGTATTCCACGCATTGAGAAAATCCACATATTTAATCATCAATCCCATGCTGCCCCGGCTGGTTCGCCCGCCTTCAGCCGACAGTTGTTGGGTAATGCTATGCTCTTTCAAAATCTTTTTCAGATTTCCGCCGCCTAACCCAGCTACTTGCCCCTTGCTGCTGGTCTGAAAATCATCAGGATTCAACGGAAACTGCTTGTCCTGCACCAAACGAGTAAACTGCACGACCAGCGATAGCGGGCCTTTGGTAAAAATATTGTTTTCAGCTTGAAATGCTTTCAAGCGTTCTTCTGGATTAATCATCGTATACTGCCTCCGCAATTTTTGTTAAGAAGCGTTCGCCAATAAACCGTGCCACGGGCATCGCTACTGCATCGCCCATCGCTTTATATCCATCGTTATAGCTACCAGGCAGAATAAAACTATCTGGCGCTCCCATAAGCCGAGCGGCCTCGCGGACAGTTAGCAATCGCGCATGGGTCATTCCATCCTTTTTGACTACTAAATATTGCTTACTGCTCCCGCCCTCTGGCGTCCGTAGACACCCTGCAATACCATCAAAACGCAATTCAAGCTGTTGTTCGCCGTGTCGAGTCCGGCGATAGCCCGTGGCATAAACAGTATTATGAGCATTCAGTTTGGTTTGATGCCGTTCCGGCACCAGCCGGAGTACGTTGTCCTTATCAAAGGGAGCTGTATCATCCACAATGTCTTTCAACGTTTTGCTGCGCCGCAACGGTTTTCCTGTTTTCCACCATATCCATTGCGGTAAAGAACGCCCCAGTTCAATCGCTGTTTTAGTATGTAACCAGCATGGGCCATCGCCAACTAACTCGTCTGGAATTTGACAGCCATGCTCCACAGCGAGAATAAATACTCTTGGTCTGGACTGCGGTACAAAATACGAAGCATTTAACACGATTGCTCCGCAATCATAGCCACGCTCGACAAGGGCCGTGTGGAGGATGCGATAATTATCGCCTTTACTTGTGGAAAGAAGCCCAACTACGTTTTCCAACAGCAAAATTTTGGGACGTTGTTCCATCTCGTCTAAAACACGCAACCATTCCCACACAAGCCCACTTCTCGACGCATGGATTCCGCCCAACGAACCAGCCAATGACAAATCCTGGCAGGGAAAACTGGCCCACGACAAATGGGCGTACGGTAAATCATATCCTCGAATATTTTTGATATCATCAAGTTCAAAATAGTTATCACCAAAGTTCGCTTCATAAACAGTTGCTTTTTGCTCGCTGATATCGTTAGCCCAAACAGGCGCAAACATCCCCCTCAAACCATAGGCCACAAGTCCGCTCCCAGCAAAAAATTCGTGCATTGTCCACGGTGCGGAGGATAAGTCTATTTTTTGTTGTTCAAACATGGTGCTTTGTAGCATCATCTTTTCCTCCTGTATTGCGCCTTTTATCTCCCGTTGGTTTCTTCGCGTCTCTTGGTATAATCCAAATCCGGCTCATACGCACTACCCCAGCAATTCGTCCCTCTTTACAAAGAATTTGGACTTGCAGATCGGAAGAGGACA
>CAQBGY010000234.1:1766-5638 GCA_948759685.1 uncultured Eubacterium sp. | reverse complement strand
CCTTTCGGAAAAAGACGGAACTTCATGTAATTATTGGCTTCGGCTCCGATTCCCGAGAATTCCGCTTCTGTATTTGTCTGAGTTACTTTGATAGTCATGTCATCTCCTGGAGTAAGATACAATGTGTTGCGGCTGATAGTATAATATGTCGGCTCTTTAAGTACAAAAGTAGTATCAAAATAACCGGCAGCATCCGTTTTCAACAAAATATCCCGGCTGTCACCTAGCATAGATGCTGCTCCGTCAAATCTCATACGCACATTCTGGCTACCCATATCAAACAACTGGCCTTTCAAATGAACCGTATTAATAAAATTTGATTTTTTTTCTGTACACGAAACTGCACATAAAATAATGAATACTATAAAAAAAATATTTTTTCTCATATCGCCAATTATTATAATGTAATTAATAACATATCATTTTGTCAAAAACATACTACATATACCCCAAACGTAGCATCTCAAAAAATCATTGAAGATTTGCACTATTTAAGGTTGTTCATTCATATCTATTTTGTTGAATAGCACCATTGCTTGACCCTATTTCAACATCATTTATTGGCATCGCCCACAACAAACTATTGGAAGGAATCGTATAAGTTTTAGGCTTATCTATAAAAACCTCAGACATTGATATTTCAAAAAAATTCTTTACTACTGTCACATCATCTTCCAATATTTCATTTACACCATAACGTTTGATATCAGGTATACGCATAGAAAATGGCATTTCACGACGTCTTTCAGCCAATACAATAGATAAAGCTTCACTTTGGTTACCTGCGCTAAGAGAAATGTAGGTACCGGCCTCATAACGCTTTTCACGAAGCACGTCCAAAGTCTTTAAACCCTCTTGCCACATTCCTTGGCGAATTTGTGCCTCTGCTTTATTTAATAACATTTCAGCAGTAGTCAAGCCAGATATTATATAACGTCCATCATAGAATTGATTATAACGATATGCTTCATACGGAACTCCCATACGACGGTTTCCATGTTCCACAAAAAACAACTTAAAACGGCGGTCATTCTGCTGATCATATAGACTCACTAAATCATCAGATGGAATAATCCATTGACTACGCGCATAAGTAAAACGTGGGAAAAGAAATTCCTTCCAATATAAATACTTAATCGTTGTCCATTTATGAGTTTCACAATTATATACATCCTGTGCCGGAAGACCCTCCATTTCTGGATAAGATTCAACAGGAGCATAACCCAATTCATTAAAATCCAATAGTTCAGGAGCTCCTTCCAAAGCCTTTTCCGCAGTAGCTTGTGCCTCCTTATAATTCCCCATTGTCAAGTATACACGTGAAAGTAATGCATTTACTGTTGCCTGACAAATACGCCATGGAAAATTAGGATTTACACTCTTATCTGGGGTCACGGCTGCAATTTCCAAATCATCTAATATCAATTGATAAATTTCGTCCAATGACACCCTGGCTATTGACTCCTCAAAATCCGTATTCAAACGTTTGGGAAGTCCCAAAGCATTTTTATTGGCTTCACAATAAGGCAAGCAATAATATTGAGCTAATACGAAATACGAATAAGCACGTAAAAAATGGGCATTACATTTTAATTTTATTTTCTCGCTTTCATCTCCAGTAACTTTATCCACATTGTTAATTATGGTATTAGCTTTAAAAATATTTGAATACTCTCCATTCCATAAACCATCCGAAGCCTGTGAAGCAATCCCTGCTGTATGCAATATATTATAAAAAACCGTACTTGATATAGCAAATGCACTAGGATCAGCTTTATATAATTCGGCTGTCAAGTCGGCATCATCATTGGAATAACAAGCAAAGGGATTGGTTTCATTAATAAATGCTGTTGCATTATCATAAATTGCAACCAGTTGTTCCACGTTATTAATAGGAGCACTAGTAGAAGGCGAAGGCACTTTAGACAGATAACTATCACACGAAGACAATACAGTCAACAAAAAAACATATATTATTTGTTTCATAATCTTTAAATTAAAAATTAATATTAGCGCCAAAGGCAATTGTTGCAGATGGTTTATTACTTCCAGGTAGCCATTCAGGATCATACCCATAATCATTAGCACAATAAATCAATCCTAAATTACGTGCTTGAACAAAAAGTTTCGCCCCCCTAAGATGTAATTTTCCAGCAAGTTTTTTAGACAAATTATATTCTAAATTGATTTCTTTCAAACGAATAAAAGAAGCATCTTGAACAAAATATTCTAAATTCGGAGTATAACGATCCCATAAATAAAAATTAGATTCATCTTTAAGAGGCCAAGTAGGATATAGAGTACCATCACTATCAGCAAAATCCTTAATAGAACTACTGACAAAAGTTTTTCCGCTACCTACAGAAGGAATACTTCCGGCAGTAGGCGCTCGAAAGATACCACCAAAATTACCTGTTAAATAAACATATAAACTGAAATTATTCCAAGTAAACTGATTAGACCATCCAAATGTGTGGGGAGGAATAGTAGTACCACTATAATGCAAGATATCAAGTCCCAAAGAACGATTATGTACAGAAACATCATTCATGGATATTTTATCTCCATTAGCCCCAATAACATAAGGTATTCCATTTTCCGTTCCCCAAAAATCATATGAATACAAACTACCGACTGGTCTTCCTTCGACATGAGTATCTGCTTCTACTAATTCATAACAATAAAGAGCCGGATAATAAAGCTTTAAAATCTTATTGTAGTTATAAGCATAAGTCACAGTGGAACGAATCCCCAAATCTACCGATGGTATATGGAAGTTTCCTGTCAACTCTAATTCAACACCTCGATTTAATATTTCAGCATTATTAAATTTCTGAGTACTAGTACCATATACAGACGGAATAGTAACCTGTCCGATAACATCCTTACTTTTCCGATTATAAAAATCCAACTTACCGGATAATTTACTTCTAAACAAGTCAAAATCAACACCTATATTTGTAGTATAAGTTTTCTCCCAACGCAAAGATTGATTACCAAAGCTAGAGATATTTCCAGTAATAGTACCTGTAGTAGAATTAACCGAACTTCCAACAGAAACCAATGTCAACGGCGAGGTACTTTTTTCCGCATTACCATTTATTCCATAAGTAGCACGTAAATTTAAATAGTTAATCCAATCTATATCTTTTATAAACTCTTCTTTACCTATATTCCATTTTGCGCCAACAGACCACATAGGCGACCAACGCAAAGACGGGTCATCCGAAACAAAATTAGATCCATCACCACGAGCACTGAAAGAAGCTCCATATTTTCCGTCATATACATACCCTATATTAGTATAATAGGATACATATCTGTCACAACGAAGACTATAACTTGTATTTCCACCCTCAATTGTTGCACTATTTCCAAAAAAATTCTTGAATGAGTCTACATTACTACCATACCCATAAGGAGGAACAGATGATGTATTTTTCTCTTTATTATATCCATACACATACGGATTAACAGTACCTTCGGTATCATATTGGCTTATTTCAATACCAGCTAATGCAGATATTTCATGTTTTTCTGCAAATGAATTGTTATAATTCAATTGGTTTCTAAATACATAATTTGAATATTCCGTCTTACCTGATCGCAAGACCCCACCTTTAGGAATACGAGAAACCCCTACTTCCTGTGTTTCATTATTATATTCCGTATATGAGTTTACTAAATTACGCGCATAAAAAGTATCTTCGCTATCATAATTTTTATATTCTGAAGATGTCGATTCATACTGCACACGCATATCATAATTCAGTCCCTTAATAATTTGAGCATTTAACCCCAGCTGAACACGATACATTGTATTTGTAGTCTTATATTCACGCCCACGCACTTCACGAAGCATATTATATGAC
>CAQBGY010000234.1:0-1756 GCA_948759685.1 uncultured Eubacterium sp. | reverse complement strand
CCGATCTCTATAAGGTAATTTTTCTAAAGGCAATTTTTCTAATTCCGCACGATTATATACATTCAAATTAGTTGCATAACTACCATCTTCATTCAATAACATTTCATAAGGTGACAAATTACTGAATTCACCAATAGTCACGCCAGACGTTTCTTGATCCTTACGTTGCAAGGTTGTTATCAAATTAGCAGTCAACCATTTTGTAACCTTATATGAATTATTATAGTTAATCATGAACTTCTCATATCCACGTTTAATAGTACTTTCATCATTTTTCTCATACATTAAAGACATATAATTTGACATACGTTCAGTTCCTCCAGATATACTGACATTATATTGTTGCAATAACTGTGTTTGCATTAAATAATCTTTCAATTGTTGACGATTACTAGTATTACGTAAACGCTCTAATCCCTGCTCCATTTCTTCTTTAGAAAGCCCTTGATATTTATTAGCATAATATAACTCTTATGCCAAAGTTAGAGAATTCTGTATTTTTGAAAAAGTTGGAGCATATTCCCAAGCTGCCATCTTCCAGTTATTCTCAAACGCTCTCATTTCATAATCAACCATTGTACGGCTATCTGCCTGATTCATAATATATTCAAGATCAGGATTAGTACCTATACGAACAAATGCCTGTACATCAACTTGAACTTTATCCTTTTTACCTTTTTTGGTCGTAACAACAATAACCCCATTAGCGGAACGAGCTCCCCAAATTGATGCAGCAGCCGCATCTTTCAAAACTGTAACACTTTCCACATCATTCGGATTTATACTACTAAAATCCCCCTGAATAGGAAAACCATCCACTACAAGCAATGGCTTTTTATCAGCATATAATGAACTTGAACCACGAATTAAAAAATCAATGCTTCCATCCTCTTTTTCCGTCGCCTGCATTCCAGCAACCAAACCTTGTAATGCCGTAGAAAGATCTGCTGTCGGACGTGATGATAACACACTGGAATCTACTTTATCAAATGAACCTGTTGCGCGTTCTTTTGATAAGGTCTGATATCCAGTAATCACAACATCTGCTAAAGCAGTTGCATTACTCTCAAGCTGAACATTAACCATCTTTTTATTTACCTGTGCTTTTATAACTTTATCAGTCATCCCCACAAAAGTAAATGAAACTAAATCCCCAGACTGGACTTCCAATGTATATTGCCCATTTATATCGGTAACAGTACCTTTACTAGTTCCACCAATCATAACTGTAGCCCCAATTATACTTTCTCCATCCTCATCCGTAACGACACCCTTCATTAAAAAAGACTGACGATTTACATTCCTGTCAGCCTTTCCCGGCAAAATCAGGATCAAGTTTCTTTTCACTTCATAACGTAACGATGTTTGTTTACAAAAATCTTCTAGAACTATTTTAAGAGGAGCCTGAGTATAAGACAAACTCACTCTTTTATCCTGATCTATGTTTTCTTCATCATAAACGAAATGGACCTTTGTTTCTTTTTGTAACCGTTCCAACGCTGTTCTGATCAACACTTTATCTACATTGATAGTTACCTTCGTCTCAGTTTGAGCAAACAGATTTCCCACTGAACAAAAGAATATGACCAATGCAACAAAGCATTTAACCATGAGATTTCCGCCGTAAAAATTTTTGCTCGAAAGTTTTGCACTCATAATGTTTGTTGATTAATTTAATAAATATATTATTTGTTATAACTCACTTTTCTCTACTATCTTCAATGTACATTTTACTCGCGAAGAAGAAACGATTTAT
>CAQBGY010000233.1 GCA_948759685.1 uncultured Eubacterium sp. | reverse complement strand
TTGTTCAGCTTTCTCTGTTTCCATTTTGTTTTTGTATTGCATGGCCGACAAGTGTTTCTTGTCTGAAGAAACTCCACGTTCCATGTTGAGACACTCTGCTGTTATAGTCTGCATCTCCGCCATGTCGTGTTTGTTCAGCTTTACAGTTTTTCCTGTATGGCCGTCCGTCCAGTCAAAGATCATGTGCGCATGATAGTTCGGTTTCCATGCTTCTTCCTTTCCGTCCCATACGTTTGCGCCTTCATCCTTATGGGTGTAGATTTGGAAGGCGTGCACTCCAAAGCGTTCTTCCAGTTTTTCGGCCAAGTCTTGAAGCTGCTGGATTGTGGTTTCCTCGCTGATTACTATTACCCCTTCCCGGATTGGGGTAGCTTTCTTCTGTAATCCTTGTCCGGTGGCTTCCTTGTATTTTTCCGTTATGTCCCGGTGTACTTCGGCAATGGAACATTCTACCCACTGTTCGTTGCGGTGTGTGAGTTCCGGACGGATGTAGTCGAGCTCCTTGCTTCTTAAGTTGTGACGTTCCGAGCTGCCTATATTGCAGGCTTCCACTCTGATACATGTCTTTGCCATATCTTTAGGTTTTAGGTGTGTATGTCTGTTTAGAAGATGTGGCGTGAAACGTCACATCGCACGGGGTCGAGGGGACACCCCTCGCACACAACCCCTTTAGGGGTTATAGTGTGCTATAACCTTTTGCAAAGGTAAGCCTTCCGGACGGGATTTGCAAGCGCTCTGCCATGTGTTCCGGATGTGCTTGGGAACAGAAGCCGGACAAAAGGGAAAAGGACACAAGGCACAATAAAAAATCATCGGTCGGGGAGCGCTGCACGGCAAGGGGGTGCACCAACACTCCCGACGAGTGCAGCCATTGACAGGGTTCTCGGTGAAAATGGAAAAAAGTTGTTTTTCCTTTTGTTATTGTTATAACTTTACATATATTTGTATCGTGATAATCAATTATAAAGTTATAACATTATGGTAACGAATATTATTCAGATTGGAAACAGCAAGGGGATAATACTTCCTTCCGAAGTATTGAAACAGTTGCGTTTGTCCTTGAAATCGGCTGTGAGCATTTCTTTGGACGGGAACAATATTGTGATAAAGGCACAACCACGGCAGGGATGGGCGGAAGCTGCCAAACGTGCCCATGAGAATGGGGATGATGAGTTGCTTATCCCTGATGTGTTTGAGGATGAAAAGTTTGAGGATTGGACATGGTAGAACAGTATGAAGTGTATTGGGTAGAGTTAGACCCTACCCGTGGGGGTGAAATGGCAAAGACACGGCCATGTGTAGTTGTCACTCCTTCAGATTTGAATATGTACCTTACAACAGTAGTCATTGTTCCGATAACCTCAACGATAAGAAATTATCCTTACCGGGTTCTGTGTTCTGTAGCCGGGCGTGAAGGAGAGATAGCCACTGATCAAATTCGCACGGTGGATAAAAGCCGGCTGAAAAGAAAGATTGGAGATTTGAATTTCTGTGAGATAAAAAGGTTACGTGAAGTGTTTCAGCAAATGTTCTGTGAATAATGGAAAGTACGGAAAGAAAAATGCAAATAAGACATTATGAAACCAACTGACTACATCGAATGGGATAACCTGAAGGATATTCCATTCTTCCTCTGTCAAGTAGTCGAGGACAGAGAAAAACAAGATTTGGATATTTACTATTTGGGCAAACGTGTCTTGCACGATTACGACCATGTGGGGCACTATTTGCGGACTGCCGTTATCTTGTTCCGCAGGGTAAAGAGCCGCACAGCAGACTGGGTAAACCTGCGTAACCTTTGGACGCTGCGCAACTGTGTGCGTGAGAACTACAATCACGGCATAGGAATGAACGACCTTATTTTTGGGGAGAATTTCGATGGAGATAATCTCGATACGCTTACACCACTTACAAAGAAACGCTTTGATTTTTTGTGTAAGCGGATTAAGGAACTTGACCCATATGCAACTATTTAACACTCCATTGAGTGAAGGCAGGGTTTGTCTTTGTGTGCTCCCCCTTTGGGGGACGGGAGGGGGATAAGAAAAAAAATACCACCGGAGATGTCGGATATCCGTCAATTCACTCCGGTGTTTTTTTTGCAACTCTCCCGTATCGCTCGGCAAGGGTTGTCTTTGTGTACGGCAAAGATAGTTTTTTTTCCGGAAGTATCTTTGTCTGTTGTGGATTTAGTAGTGTATTTGTGTCAGAATTGCGCAGCCGGGGGAATGGGGGCGAGCCCCCATACTAGATAAACTAGAAAGTTTCGTGGTAAATGCTTTTTGACTTGTTATATGTAGGTTTTTTGAATGATGTTTGGCGGTTTGGAATGAATTACCTACTTTTGGGCTGAGAAAAAACGAAAGCCCGAAGGCAGTAACCAACGGGCTTTGTATTTTAAGAATTAGCAATCGTTTGTGTTCGTTCTTGGCGGGGCGGATACCAAACGAAAGCCACATCAAAATTTCATATGTGCAAAGATAGAACAAATATAACCAACTGCAAAGAAAGTCCGTTAAAAAACGGTTCTGATAGTCTTAAAAAAAAGGCTAAAGTAAAAATCATATCCCATAATTTTACTCGAAAACTTTCGGAAAAGAATCCGGATAGTAAGCTGATGAAAGCATATATGGATGCCCATGTGTGTTCAAATGTTTATACTGTGCAGGGAGGTAAGGCGCATTCCCATTATTGTCATCGGGCTTTTTGTCCTATTTGTCAGCGTATTCAAACGGCACAAAATGTAAAGAAGTTCCTTCCGGTTATGAAGTATTTGGCTTCGGAAGGCAGAGAGTTTTATTTTGTGACGCTTACCTTGCAAAATTGTGTAACCGATGATGCAAGGGTATTGCGAGATTTCATGCGTAGATGTAACCGGATGTGGGCTGATGGTATAAGGACGAAACACAAGTTTCGTTCACTTGGTATTTCGGGGGTGATTAAGAAGGAGTGTACCTATCATGTAGTAAAAAAGGATTTGTTTTCGTTCCATTATCATTTTCATATTATTGTTGATTCATTGGAAGCTGCAAAATATGTAGTAGCCCAATGGAAGAAATTGCATGGTAGTACGGTTGCTGATGCCCGTTTTCAGAAATATAAGAAGATAGAGGATTTTGAAAATGCAGCGATAGAGGTTTTTAAGTATGCTTCAAAGGCTTCTGTCTCAAAATCGAAAGGTCGTGACGGTAAAAAAAAGATTCAGATAAATTATAAGGCTTTGGATATGATTTATACTGCCATGCATGGGATGCAGCGCATGAGTAGTTTCGGACAGTTCCGCACCATGATCGGAGATGAAGCGTTGAATGATTTTAGAGATGAGGATTTGGTTCTTAATATTGAGGGATTGAATGTTGAAGATGGTTGTTATACTTGGTATATGTCTGTGAAAGATAAGGTGGCTGATTGGTATAATATGGAAACTGGGGAGGCATTGTGTTGTTATAAGGTCACCCGGAAGGATGAACTTTTGCAGGATATTTATTTAGATGAGGATATTTTTCCTAATAGTGGGTAGTTGTTAGTTTGTTGTATTGTTTTCTTGGTATGGTGTGAGTTCTATGTATTCTCTATTCATGAAAGGATCGCCAAATTTTCCACTTCTGTCATAGAAGGAAAATTTGTTTTTAGTTAGCTCGTCTATGTCCCAGTAATGTTCTCCACCAAAATAAATGGTACTGAAACTTGGATCACCGAATGACCATTGTCCGTAGATATTGGCTTCTTTTTTATTTCCTTGTTTGTCGATTTCTATATTTGTACGGGTATATGTTCCGTTTTTATTGAATTTGTATGTACCTTGCCAGACACTGCCGTTTTCGTCTGTTGTTTTTTTACCAGCCCATGTAATATCACAAATTAATGAGATTATGCTTTCTTCTCCATGGTTGTAGTATCCTTGTTTTTCAACACATCCGGTGTTTGAAATAAGAAAAAGTGATACTGTTGAAATAAGTAAAGAGATATGTATTATTCTATTCATAGTTAAATATTTAATATTCAATGCAAAAATAGGAGAAATTTTATATTTTTGGGCGAAACCTTTATTTATTAACTTTAAAAAAGGAGGATTTATGAAAAAAGTAATGTTTATGTTCATCAGTCTACTGACTGTTTTGGGTGTTTGTTCGTGTAATGATAATGAAGTAATAGAACCTGTGGTTAGTGATTCTGTATCTGATATGGAGGTCTTATCTCGTTTTGTTGATGTAAATGAGATTACAAATGAATACTATTTCAATGAGAATAAGAAAACGAGGGCGTTGTCTTATGTAACAGGTTCGGATTGGCAGGATTTAGAAAAAGTTAGTCCTTTGAGTATTGAGAAATATAAGAATAACCTGCAGGTTTTAAATGCTCAAGTGGCAAGTGCTATTTCAAATCCTAATACCGCTTATGTTGTTTTTTCTGTAAATGGAAAGACTTTGGTTAAAAAGGTGAAGGAGGATGCTAATTTTGATTTTTCAGTATTTAGGGATGTTGTAACGGAAACGAGGGCTGTTCTCCCTTCTTTGAGTATTAATGGAGGTTCTCAAAGCACTACCGGAGTTTTTTACGATTCCAGTCGTACTTTAAAGATGCAAGTTGATTTGAATGCTTCAATACAGAATAATTATTATTTCTTTGAAGTATTAAATCCTAATGCTAAACCAAGTCCGGATGATAATATAACGACACCTGAAAGTGTTGCTTTTAGTGGAACTGGACCGTTATGGAGTAACACTTTCACTTGGACTTCGTATTGGGATGCAAATGTACCTGGTCAAGGTTTTAAATGGGAGTTTAAAGGAAAAGGTACTACTCCTTCTTTTGGTTTTATAGCTAATTGCACCTTTAGTCGTTAAAAAATGAACGGGATTTAATTTGAATTGCACTTCTCAAAAAAGAGAAGTGCAATTCTTTTTAGTGTCTTTCTATCGGTGTAGCCAGTTACCGTTATCTAAAGTCTTTTGTAGTGTATTCCAAAGTTCTTTAAGAAAGTTTTTAAAGTGGATGTTATTTAGCCAAATTGTAGTAATACCATTCTGACTTTTGGAGATATCTATTTTCACGTTTTTAACTTGGTATGATTTTCTCTTGTCTTTATCGTAAAGGTTTCCAGTGTAGTATATTTCCTTTCCAATAAGAAGTTGTCGGATATCTTTATTTTGTATTCCCATAGTTTGGAGTTCCTCTATATTTTCCTGTGCATTTTCCATTTCCGGAAAAAGGTTGGTTATGGGTTTTAGTTTGGATGCTTCTGCCTTTATCTGTCTGTCGGTTGTTTCCTGTACCCTTCGCATCTCGATGTTGTTGGTTCTTAATTGTCCTTCTAAATTTTGATTCTTGAATGAGAGGTTATAATTTTCTTTTTTGAGGGTTTCAATTTCTTTGGCTTGTCGTTTTACTTCCCCTACATTAAAGACGCTTGTAACGGCATTAAATACGGTTTTTCCGGCTTTTGCGGCAGCTTCTTTGGCTTCGTTGATGTGTATGTCGGTTTTCATGCTGTTTAGCTCTTTTTGTGCCGTACTAAGTTCCTTTTGGACTGTGGTGATTTTCTCGGTTCCGGCAGTGTATGCCCTGTTTAGTTGCTCGATGTCTTTTTGAAGTTGTTCAGCTTTCTCTGTTTCCATTTTGTTTTTGTATTGCATGGCCGACAAGTGT
>CAQBGY010000232.1 GCA_948759685.1 uncultured Eubacterium sp. | reverse complement strand
CGTCTATGTTGATGGTGACTTCCATCTTCCTTTCCTCCGTTCAGATTTTTTGCAATGATTTCTGAACGGAGTAGGGCGGGGAACGGCAACCCACTGACTGTTTCAATCGAAAATAGCAAAAGGCACACAGACAGATAAGAAAATCTGCAAGTATGCCTTTAAAATAACTTCTTTTGGTGAACCGTAATTCACTTACAATCCCGTGGTGGTTTTCAGCTAAACACTGAAATTCATACCGAATATATCAATTTTTAAAATTGCCCTATCTTTCAAATCACATCTCCTTGGAAAGATATGTACTTTAGTTCATATAACTGCGGAACCGTGTTGAGTTCAAATGAGATAAAGTGTATTGTAAAATACTTATGAGGTGAACCGCCATGCAAGAATTTTCTTATCCATTGGGGGATGCCATTAAAAGGGCACGAGGAGAACTGGGTCTGACGCAAAGTCAGGTAGCTGAAAAAAGCGGCATTGACGCACGTACCGTAATGAACATAGAGAACTACAAGGGAAATCCTAAAATGGAAGTCCTATATCCTTTGGTTCGTGCGCTCAAACTGGATTCCAGAGAGATTTTCAATCCTGAAATGAAAAGGGAAAGCCCCGCAATCCGCCAGCTTCGATTTATGATTGAGGAATGCAGCGAACAAGAGTCTGCCGCCCTTATCCCAATCATTGAATCTGTTTTATCTGTACTAAGGGCAAAAGGTGCCATTGAAATTGAATCTGATACATAACATGAAAGAGAGCCTGCGTTCCCATACCAAAGGAAGCAGGCTCTCCGCATTATGCGTCTGGCTCTTTGCTTAACGTCATTTTTAGCTGTACTACATTGATTTTGATTTCTTTCCTGCATTTCGGGCAGAAAAGCGGAAAGTTCAAAAGTACCGTGTCCCCATACACCTTCGTCCTTGTTTTACCTCCACAAGCCGGACAGTGAATCCATAAGGATTTATTTTTCATTACATCACACTTTCTTGATACCAATTCCTACTCTGCGGCTTGCGTCTGGTTTTAGAAATCAGCATACCTTACTCATTTATGACAGTTCCTATTTTTCCGGTGTTCCTGATTGCAAAGCCATACGGGATTCTTCAGCGGACAGTTTTTTATGAAGATTCAAAGCCATAAAAACAGTGATAATGGCGGCCAGAACATCAGCAACCGGCTGGGAGTAAATGACACCGTTTAATCCTAAAACTCCTGGCAGAAACCAGATAACCGGCACAAAGCAGATTCCCTGTCGGCAAGCGCCAAGAAAGCAGCCCTCTTTCGCCTTTCCCATTACAAGAAATAAGAAGGAGTACACGGTATAAAATCCAAAAAGGATAAATGACAGACCATTTGCCCGTAACGCTGCCGCACCAATCTGAATCATTTCGGTATCTCCTTTTGTAAACAATGCCATAATCTGTGACGGGAATATAGCGGCTATCAATCCAAAAACCACACAAAATATGGTTGACCACAGAACAGAGGTTTTAATCGCTTCATATAAGCGACTAAATTTTTTTGCTCCGTAGCTGAATCCGGCGATTGGCTGAAATCCTTTCAAGAAACCGAAAACAATCAAGGTTCCCATAGACATAATTTTTGTAAGCGGCCCCATGGCGGCAAGGGCAGAGCCACCATATTCTTTTGCCCCATTGTTTATCATACTGATAGACATACTGGTCAGAACTTGAAAGAGTAATGTGGGAATCCCTATTTTCAAAATTTCAGACATTATTTCCTTTGAAAAACAGCAGTCTTTCATGCGAAAATGGAATATGCTCTTTTTCCGGAAGATATAGCACAGGTAAACCACCGTGGAAATCACCTGAGAAATAGCCGTGGCAATGGCTGCGCCAGCAACTCCAAGATTCAGGACGTAGATAAAAATGGGGTCTAATATCACATTCAGGACAGCGCCGGCCATTAACGCACACATGGCTGTCTTTGCAGCTCCCTCACTGGACACGATATTATTCATTGTGACATTGAAAACATTAAAAATGGAAAACGTGATGTAAATGCTGGTATAGGTAATCGCATAAGGCATAACGCTTTCCAATGCGCCTATCTGATTTAATATTGGTTTCAGAAATATGACGGAGCCTATAATAACAATCGCTCCAATCAATACACTGCTGTATAAAGCTGTACTGGCTACTTTATCAGCGGTATCTTTATCCCCTCGCCCCAACAGCCTGGAAAGATATGCCGCCGCCCCGTTCCCGAAAAGCAGCCCCAGGCCGACAACAATCTGCCCCAAAGGAAAAGCTACTGTAACCGCCCCCATCTGATCCGTACCTAATCCACCGACAAAGTAGGTATCTGCCAGATTATAAAGTGCGTTAATCAGCATACCTATCATGGTTGGCAGTCCCAGTGCCAAAAGAGCCTTTGGTATTGGCACAGCCCCCAGAAGTTCCATTTTCTTGCTTTGCTCGTTCATGTCGTTTTCTCCTTTCGCTTGACTAATGCTATTATTTATACTACTATAAATTATAACAGTTGCGCAACAGGGAATATATTACTATAATTTATAGTATCTGTCAAGTGTTAAAGGAGAGCGAATATGGCCACAATCGACCTAATTGTACTGGGAATTTTAAAAAGGGAATCTTTAAGCGCCTACGATATTCAAAAACTGGTTGAGTACCGTAACATATCCAAATGGGTAAAAATCAGCACTCCCTCAATTTATAAAAAAGTCCTTCAACTGGAAGAAAAAGGATTCATTAAAAGCCGTATTGAAAAAGAGGGAAAAATGCCGGAAAAAGCCGTCTATTCTCTAACCCGGCAGGGAGAGCAGGAATTTGAAAAACTTATGCTGGAAATTGCCGCAAAGTCCATCAACATTTATCTGGATTTTAATGCTGTGATTGTAAACCTGAACAGCCTCTCACAAGAAAAACAGAATGTATGTCTGGCAAATATTGAGAACAACATCAAGCAATTAAAATCCTATCTGGAAGAGAACTTTCTTGCAAAGGAAAATATACCGGACGTTCCTGAAAACGGAATGGCAGTTCTGCAGCAACAGCTTATTCTTGCCAGGGCAATCGAAACATGGATTTCTTCTCTGAAGAAAAATGACGGTAATTCCGGCCTGGATAATACAGAAACATGATTTTATCAGCGCCAGACAAAGAGAGGCGGAAGGATACCTTTCTTCTGCCTCTCTTTGTTGTTCCCTGTTTAATTGTAAATCAGTTCATACAGAATGATTTCCTCTGCCTGCGCCTTACAGTTATTTGCCAGCCCTACCCATTTCATCTGGTCGGCTGCTTTCAGTTCCTCGGTCACACCGGCGGCCTTCATCAGCTGCGGCATAAGAATATCCATTCGCTCATTGGCGGCCTCGTCAATCTCCAACAAATGGGGATAGAGTTTTTCCGTCAGGAGCAGGCTGGTATACAGCCCTTTCCGGTGTTCTTTCAGATAGCGGAGCCTCATGCGCCCATACTTGCCGATTGGCGTGTCCGGCTGCTCTTTTAATACCAGATTCGGGAGATAGTAATCTCCAACTTTTGTATAAGTCAGTCCATTCATGTGTATGCCTCCTTGTCTTTTCTGTGGTATGCCAGCCGCCTACATAGCGGCTCTGTCTGGCATTGGTGCTTTTTGGGGTTCTTTCTTTGGCAGGCTGCTGGCCGGGATAAACACGCCTTTTTCCATATCCTCGGCATGGATAGCGGCTTTCTTCGCCTCGATTTCAGCCTTTTTCTTTGCTTTGATTTTTTCCTCATACCGTTTCTGCGTCCCATTGGCCTTGCGCCGGAGATATGCCTGGTGCAGTTTGTCCTTGCGTTCTTCTTTCTTCCGCAGGGCTTCCAGTTCCTCCGGCGTGAGGTTCACTTCCCCAAAGTGGGGTGGTATGTACCTTCCGACAAAATTGAAGTAAATCTCAACCTCCTGCGTGGTTTCAATGCTGCCTTTCCGGTCACGCTCATGGACAAGGATTTTCTCCACAAACTCATTCAGCATGGTGATAGTCAGGTTATCAAAATTCTCATACTTGTCAACAAGGGCGATAAATTTCTCCGCTGATTTCCGGCTCTGCTCATATCCGGCGATTGCCTTTTCCAGTTCGGCAATCTCGCCGGAAAGGGATTCCTGCTCCTTTGCGTACTGTGCGTCCAGGGTGGCGTATCTTGCGTCCGGCAGCTTGCCCAGCACATTGTCCTCATAAATCTTGCATATCAGTTTTTCCAGTTCCCCGGCACGTTTCTGTGCCGCCGCCAGCCGTTTCCGCTTTCTGGTGATGTCGCTGGCCTGCTGCTCGGCCTGGGTTTCCTGAACCGCTTTGATAAACTCTGCCCGGTCATTTCTGGAATACTCCGCAATCGCCCGGAGCATATCGGAAACCAGTGTCAGGACAGCGCTTTCGTTGATTCGGTGTTGCGTGGAGCAGAGGACGCCAACCGGAACCTTGCTATATTGGGAGCAGGTATACTGTGAGATACGCTTGCCGTTGTTGGTGCGGTGGACGTACATCTTGCCGCCGCAGTCGGCACAGTAGAGCAGGCCGGTGAGCGGGGCGGCTTCTCCCCATCCGTCCGGGTAACGCTTCACATTGGAGCGGATTCTCTGCACATTCTCAAAAGTTTCCGAGTCAATAATAGCGGTGTGAGTGTCCTCAAAGATTACCCATTCGTTTTCGTCAACGTAGTGGCTTTTCTTGTCCTTGAAATGCTTGCGGGTCTTGAAATTGATGGTGTGGCCTAAATACTCACGCTTTTTCAGGATATTGACGATAGTGGAAGAACCCCAGCCATAAGGGTCTTTAAACGTCTTGGACTGATTCACGCCCTCCCCGTAATGGGACAGGTGCAGGGAAGGTATCTCAATCTTTTCCTGTGACAGCCGGTTCGCAATCTGGTAGGGGCCGTATCCGTCCAGGGTCATAGCGAATATGCGGCGCACCACGGCAGCGGCTTCTTCGTCCACAATCCAGTGTTCCCGCTTTTCGTCCCATAAGTAGCCGTAAATGACAGTACCTGTCAGGTGTTTGCCGCTCATGCCTTTTGCCTTGAATACAGATTTAATCTTGCGGCTGGTATCTCTGGCGTAAAATTCATACATGATGTTCAAGAACGGGGTAAAATCATTCTCTCCGTTGGCGCTGTCCACTCCGTCATTGATGGCGATCAGCCGGACGCCTCTCTGCCGCAGGATTTCCATGACCTGGCCGACTTTGAGATAGTCACGCCCCAGGCGGCTCATGTCTTTGATGATGATTGCCTCCACGTTCCCGGCCTCCACTTCCTCCATCATGGCGGTGAATCCGGGGCGGTCGAACCGGGTTCCGGAGATTCCATCGTCCGTGAAATGGGTCGGGTTGGGAAAACCGTTGCGGCGGGCGTAATCTTCCAGCATGGATTTCTGGTTGCTGATGGAGTTGGATTCTCCATTCAATTCATCGTCACGGCTCAATCTCTCGTATAATGGAGTGATTTTGGTTTTTGTCATAGCGTCTGCCTCCTTACATGAAATATGCTCTAAATGAGTTCTTCACTAACCATGAGAAAATCTCGTGATTAAGAAGTCATTTAGAGCATATATCACCCGCCGCAAGTTTGTACTTTTTATATTGGCGGACAGCGAAGTGATTCGGGTCTTTTTCCTCCAGTTCGTCAAACAGCAGGTCAACGGCGTTTTTAAAAT
>CAQBGY010000231.1:5161-5660 GCA_948759685.1 uncultured Eubacterium sp. | reverse complement strand
TCTTATTTTCCTGTGCCAATTTTAACGCCTCCCAATATGTATTTAGGATTTAATTAGGCCAAATCCCAATGCCCAATAAAGTCGCTGGTAACAGCAGCCAAACCAGCCTTAACCTGAATCTGGCCTTCAAGAGTCATATCCATATTCTCACGATTATCAGTTGTCTCCTTCAGACGGGAATCGCCCTCAAACACAAACTTGATAGGCTTCGCATTAGTAGCCACAATCAGAATCTTGGTCGTAGACAGGGCAAAATCAAAAGTGCCCTGCTTGAACACCTGTGGAATGGGCATCAGATCATAACCCTCCCAACTGGAAATCACGCCGTTGCGCTTACGCTCTTCCTTGGCAGACTCAGGAATCCAATTCTCATCAATATTCTTTTGTAGCTTGCGCAAAGCAGCACCAGTACCAACAAGAACAGGCTTCACACCATTAGCGGTTTCAACCTTCTCAATCAGTTCAAGCAGATTGTCACGCTCGGTATCGGTAGACAGCG
>CAQBGY010000231.1:2745-5151 GCA_948759685.1 uncultured Eubacterium sp. | reverse complement strand
CTCTGGAGCCATATCACTCATATCAGCAAACGCAGCATACACGGCATTCTGGAACGCTTGCAGGAAAGACTTACGAGCCTTATCCATCAGCTTAGTCCAAGAATCAATATTCTTCATAAACCGCTCAAACTCATTGTAGAAATGAACTTCCCACCAAGAAGTTTCCACGGAGAAGGACTTGCCCATATCCATGCGCTCACGAATAGTATCCCAATGGTTGCCGCTAAACTTGGAAACAATGAAGTTGCCATTATCCTCGGCATAGAACTCATTCTTATCACCCAAATCAACACGAATAGTTTCAACAAAGCGATTGAAGAACTCATTCTCGTTCCAACCTTCAGGCAAAGTCTGATCCAGAACAGTTTCAATAATCTCAAAAATGTCATTCTTATACTTACGATAAGTACGATAATTGTATTTCTCGCCATGCAGAACATCCTTTTCAAAACGCTCACGCATTTCAGAATCCATGCTACCAGCACTTGTATCAACATCCTTGGCAACATAATTTGCCACATCACCAGTATAAGTATCAATACCAAGTGCGATCAACTGCTGCTTCTCAGTAGAGAAATTAGCCAGCTTACTCATATCACAAGCCATATTCAATACCTCTCTTTCTTCTTTTCAATTAGCCCACAATATCGTTACGCAGAATCTCGATAAAGTAGATAATGTAAGGGCGACCATACTGCTTGCCACCTTCGGTTCTCCAACCAAGGCCACGCTTGGCAGTACCGATAATCTTACCAATAAAACCCTGACCAGTCGTATCGGCCTTTTCAACCATCTTCACAGTAGTCTTACCAGCCTCGGCAATTACGTACTTGCCAACCTCCGGGGCATCAGCAGAACCCAAATTAATGCCTTCCTTGCTCACCGCATACACATCATGAGCAATCAGATCATAACCCCGGAAAGGACGATCAGCCTCATTAATGTAGTTGTAAAGAGCCTGATTAGTACGCCGTGTCTCATCATAATCCCACTCAGGATTAGCAACCAGTACAACACGATCCTTACCAATCAAATCAGCAGTAGGAGCCAAAAACTCGTGAGTTTCCAGACCCTCAACATCAGCGGCCAGATCGCCAACATAACCAATGTGCCCGTTCTCCACATCAACATCAGTAATCAGACTATACAGATGACCAGCACGAACAGCGGCAATCTTAGAAGTCTCAACGACAGTATAATTCTTATCCATAGTCTTAATCCCTCTCTTTCAATTAATCTTTCTTAGTTGGCAGCACACCATAGCGATAATTAACCTCCGCTGCTGGAGTCTGCTGGAACACATCTGCGACCACTGGCGCAGCAGTATCCTTTGGCTTACGACCAAAGTTTGCATTCAAATTTTTCTGCGTAAAAAGAATCGCACACTGACCCTGAATATCCTCCAGCGTATACTTATCACGATTCTTCTTCAGTGTGGTATAATCAGCACAATCAGCCAAATGCTGATCGAACTTCCTGAACTCTGCATCCTTTGCCGCTTCAATAGCAGCCGCTTCACGTTGCTGTTCGGCAACCACATAAGCATCATACTTTGGCTTCATTTCATCCAACTCATCCTTAACGGCTGTATAGTTGGCCTCTGCTGTAGCCTTTTCCTCATTAGCTGCATCAACCTGACCACTCATATATGTAGCAACATCAGAAACCGCCTGTTCAAAAACAAACGGCGCAGAATCTTCCGCACCGTCCTCGAAATCAGAATATGTAGTTTTCTTTCGACTTGCGGTTGCGAAATCAACGCTGATCTTATCACCATTCATGTTCATCTTCATACCATAAATACGATAATGGTCAGCACGATCCATTACAATGACTTCGTCACCCTGAACATCAACAAAACAATACTGAGAACACTCGTAGCCCCAACTGTCACGATACTTCTTTTCGCCCAGCACAGCACGAATTTCATCAATCTGCTCCATCAAGTTCAAGGTAAAATTTGTCTCAGGAACCTTTGGCATATCACTATCCTCCTTAATACTTGATTTTTCAACAGAAACAGTGTACTCATGCAATTTATCTTTAATTTCTTGAGCAATGGACTGAACAGTAAATTTAGCAACAGCTTCACTATCAATCATTGCTGGTTGAATACGCTCATCTGTCGATGACAAAAGGCAACAACCTTCAAAATTGAATCCTGTGAAGGTAAAAGTGCCATCGTCATTTTCTTCGCCAGTGATTGAAGAAAGTTCTAATTCCATGCTTTGCGGTTTACCGCCGTCACGTTCAAAAATAGTAACTGCGTCATCAAATTTAGTCCACAAAAGGGCATCAACCTGAAAGAACTCCCGACAAATTCCATCGGAACAAACTTTTTCAATCCAACGATAGTTACATGACTCTGGAATTACACCATAAGCAGAACCAGCATACACATAATCT
>CAQBGY010000231.1:0-2735 GCA_948759685.1 uncultured Eubacterium sp. | reverse complement strand
GAGATGGGTCCGTGACTGGAGTTCAGACGTGTGCTCTTCCGATCTGCATACACATAATCTTTGCCATTTCCGTCTTTAACAGTTTTGTATTCATGGCCTTGGAAGTCTAATTCTCCGTCTGGATTCAGAGCGATATACCCCAATACTGGAGTATTCTTGATACTTTCGGCATTTGCATCAACAACTTCTTTGTCAAAAATACTGCCGTTAAAATTCAAACCTGTATGTAAAACGTCAATCGTTATGGCAAGAAATCTCGAATCTTCTGTTTCCGTACAGCTATTAATAGTAAAAGAAACTGGCAAATTTTTTCGTTCATGACTCACTTTCCTCATCACCGCCTTTCTGCAAAATTTTAATAACACCCGAAGGTGGTATTAACGATTCAAATTAGCATCGGTATACTTTGTGGTTTCACCTTCTTCAGTTAAATCCAAACCTTTGCTTTCATTTGTGGGGCGACCACCACCTGAAACATCCTCGCCAGTAGACGTATAAGAAGTTGCTAAAGGAATATATTCTTCATGCAATTTCAAAACATGATTTTCTAAGAATAAGCTACCAAGCTGTCTGCTGGGCGATTTGCCTAATGCAACACCATAATCAATCTTAAATGGTTCTCCATTTTGTGCTGCTTTCAAAAACGCATCCGCTACTTCAAGACGATTAAATACTGTTGAATCTTGAATACGCAAAGCGAACTTATATGTCGGTTTGTTATATCTACGCAATTTAATAAACCGTGTAAAATAGCGTTCACACTGTCTATAAAAGGCATAAATAAAAGCGGCATCATTCTCTAAGGCCAGCTTAAAAGCTGTTCCAGATGATCCGCTATTAAACAATTCGCTGGACACGCCAGCATTGTCATATATATTTTTGATTGCATCACTCAGATTGTTTGCATTGTTTGTATTATCTTTGAAACTGACCGCCGTTGCTTTGCCCGGAGCATGAATCAAACCAATATCATCAGGCATATTAGCTTTATTCATCTCAGCAAATACAGCAAGTGTTTCATCAGTCAACAACGGTTTATCAACCGCATCCTCATCAATAGGAATTTCAATCACAATAGCCTTATAATTGTCTACTCTGGCCTTTTGCATTTTCAATTTCTTATATACATCTAAATCAAGAATATCCTTTACCAATGCCAACAATAACGGCATAGGATATAAGCATGATTCATTCAGCTTAAAACAAACCTGTTTATCTGCTGGCGGCACATACCATCCATCAAAATAATCATCGCCATTTCGATACTCAATATATGCTTGCTGAACATAAGTAGGATATGATGTAATTTCAAGAGGATTGACACCACTTAATCTGATTTTGAAATTATACACGCCATCCTGAATTTGCTTAATTCGACATATAGATGGATTCATTTTGTGAATAAAAAAGTCATATCCATCTTCAAAAATCAAACCATAATAAACATCTTCGACTGTTAAAATGCTCATAATCTTCGACATTTCGTGTTTGAATCCCATTTTCTCAAATTCAGAACAAACATTTGCAAAAGCATCACGCATTTTTGCGATCTTTTCATCAGAATCCATCTCGCCAGTTTTTACATCATATATATCAATGTTGTAATTGAAAAGTCCCATTTTTGAAAAATAATTATTAAGGCGCATATAGAATTGCGAAATATTCATCAAATATCTGCTAACCTCAATAATCATATTTGAATGGGCGGCTGGATTGTTTAATGCGTCTTGAATCCGTTCAAGAGGATAACCGCCAACCTTATAAGACCGCAATATTTCTGTATTTGTACATAGATCGTGAACCATAAGCCTTCTAAATGCACCTAAGTCTAAACGGCTTTTGCCACTGACAGAATCATCAAAAGATTTTGAATCACGCTCATAATCTACTTTAGAATAAATCACTTTTGTCTTTGACACCAAATCACCGTCCTTTCTTAATACATTTTAGGTCTACGATTCAACGCTTGTAATCTTTTCGCAAAAGATTTTATATCAACATCACTTTTGCGATTATCTGCATCTACAACTTTAATAATAAAGTATAGTAAATATGCAGTTGCCGAAAATCGGTCTTTATCAAATTTATTAACCACTTTTTCAACAGATAGATTCTTACCATTTTGAGTTAATTTAAGATTACCAACTTCTTGAAAGAACAATTCTTCTTGAACATATGGCATAACTTTGGAATTTAAATCTTCATTAGTACGAATTCCATAATCATCTCCGCCATTCCTACTTTCAAGAAAACGCAATATTCCAGAATCAATAACGTTAATAAAATTAGAAAGAATCTGTGTCTGACAAGATTGTGCTTTAAGGTCATATAAACACTGTTCGGCTTTTGGAGTTTCAGGCTCCGCAGTAGTATTCATTGTGTCCCAAGCTGGATAAGTCTCACCAGTAAGAGGATCATTTTGTGATTTTAACAATTCATCTATCAATCCACTACCAAGACCATTTCCATCCACCACAATCTTTCGAGCATGATACCGCTTTCTTACTCGTTTTACCATAATTGCTTGTGTTGTAAAGCTAAATGTATTGGGAACATGAATTAAATTCACCAACTGAATTTCTACGATCTTTCCATCAGCACCACGAATTACTTTACCTACAGCAATAGAAGATTGGTTATTACTTTTATTTTGCGAACGTGCAACGTCAACACCTAAATAGTATTCATCTTCATCACTTGATGCACTTATTTCTGGAGCAGTTAAGGTACGACAA
>CAQBGY010000230.1 GCA_948759685.1 uncultured Eubacterium sp. | reverse complement strand
AAGAACTAAATTATAAACAACTGAAAATCAGCCGGGACTAAGTGCCCAGCAGTGATAATATATCTTTCATTATTCAGGATTTATATCTTTAGAACAGTAAAGACTTTATCTGTTCTAATTTGTGGGGATATTCGGCATAATAGGCTCCTTGCTCGGTTGCCATCTTATTGGGACTTGGTTCTATCCCTACACGGTTCAAGTCCAGCCTGTCCGCATCAAAACAGGTATCGATGGTCGGCTCTCCCGTCTTGTGTTCGGTTGTATGCAGTTCACATGCTTTTTCTAATAATGAGAATTCATTGTCGGATAATTCTTTCAGTAACGTCCTTCTAATGGAGTGAAGCATCTTTGCAGCCCTGATTCCATGTTCAAAATCCCATCCGTCATCCAATCGGCATTTGTCGTGCAGATAGGCGAATAGGCGAACGACTGTTATATTAATATCTTTACGGATACAGAACGTTCCATTTAGTTTTTCCAAACTCAATATGATTCCGTTACGCTCTACCCTTTGCCAATGCGACAGCCCATGAATCTCTCCGAGTTTCCAGTCTGATGAAGCAAACCGTTTTACAATATTTATATTCAAGTCGGGCAGTTCCACAGCGGGAGTGAGTGCCGTTGTCGGGGCTTTTCTTTGGAAGAATTTCATCATGCTTGGATTGAAATATGATTGTTATCTGCCGTAAAATTAGCAATAATTCTGTTATCAAAGGGTGTGATTGTATAATTGTTTATCGTTTTTATTGTACGGCTAAAATAAAGTCGTAACAGAGTATCACTCCATTACGACTTTTCACGATTTCTTCTATTCTACTGTTTTACTAAAGTCATAGTAAATTCATAATCATCATCCCATTTCCCATCATAATCATGCCAAGTATATTTATAAGTAGCTTGATTTTTAGAAATAACTATTGTACCTTCAATATAATCATCCTGATTCAGTATGATTTTTAGGTTGCTACCGTTCAGAGTATAAGAACAATTAGATGAAGATTCTTCTCCGTGATACCAAATTAAGCCGCCATTACTTTTGAAAGTGAAAGAGCCTGAACGCATATCTTCATCAAAGCTTGAAGTATATTTCCAAGTACCCTCAATTGTAGCGTTTGTTTCTTCATCATCATCATCACTACAAGCTACGAAGTTCACACACATAATTACGGCTATCAAAGCCATTCCGATAAGTCTTAATGTTTTCATTTTCTGCTAAATTACTATTACTGTATTATTTCTAAATTATCAAAATCAATAGTCTGTTGTCCTAAGACATAGAAGCCTATTCCCGTTGACTCTAATGGTAAGTATCTTGCTTCAAGAGCTTTCATATCATTTATGAAGAACTCTAATTTCTGGAAAGTACTTTTGATTTTGAGATTTAATTCTGCTTTCTTTTGTGATTTCAACTTAATATTAGCTCTTATTCGACCAATCAGTTTATAATCATTGTAACGTGCTAAAGTAGCTTGTCCTTCTGTTATCATGAATGCCATAAAGTTCCCTTCATCAATATAGTTTAGAATCATGCCGAAGGTATTATTATCATTTATTTTCTTTACATGGGCATCGCATTTGATTTCAAAATCTTTCTTAAAATCTAATGGAGCATAGCAGTGGGTTTCTATGTAAGAAGGCTCACCCTGAGTGCCCGTTAATGCTCCAAATAAAGAATTGCCACTTTTTTTACCCTCAATATGCATTTTTCCATCAACAATTACAGCATCTCCATCTTTACCTGAGATTTCCGTCCAACCTAATTTGTTAGAATCGAAAGTGTCTTTAAACTGTGCATTTGCGACAAAAGGTAGCATTAATACCACTACTGCTAACAATAATTTTCTCATAATTTTAAAATTTTAGATGTTACAATTTACCTAACCGAGCTTGAAATTCGCTTATCATCGGTTCAAACTCTTTAATCACTCTGTTTATTTCACGATAAGATTCTTCTTGATTGGCTCCAATCATAGGAGCAGCTTCTGATGAGACTTTTATTTGAAAAGTTAAATCACCACCTAAATTGCTTTCTTTAACTGAAACTCGCGTACGGACTATCTTTTCTATTTCTGGAAAACTTTTATATTGCCAAGGAGTCTGTATGAAACCTGAAGCCATATCTGTTGTTTGGATTTCATCAAAGTAGTTAAGAATGACTTGATGAATCATTTTCCAGGCTAATTCAGAGTTTCGTTTTCCGTTTTCATCTGTACTGTACAAATCTTTATTAACTTGTACTGCAAAATATTTATTGACTAATCCACTGGAAACAGTCACGTCATAGAAGGCATCCCTACGCAATGTATATGAAATAGCCTTTCGTTTATCTGTTGCATAAATTTTGGTTTCTAATGTAACGTAGCCTTCCTGCTCGCATTTCACAACTATAAATCCATCTTTTTTCTTTACATTAGCAGTCGTTACTCCGTCACCCACATAGTTCCCGTCAATGTAAATTTTAGCTGTAGAAGGTGTGACGGTGATTTTCACATCCTTAGCCTCCGTCACTCCAATAGAGAGAAGCAGTAAGGAGAACAAACTAAAGAGCAATTTTTGTCTCATATTTAATCAAAGTACCCTGACTGCCCACAAGGTCATTAGCTGTTTATAATCAGGCGCAAGAGCAGTACCAAGATGGTTTGCACCTTTTCTGCAATAAAGTATGTGCTAACCGTTCCCTGAGGAAGCATGGGCTGAATAAAGAACATATAAAAAGAGGCGTGGGAACATTGAATACTACCTTATTTGAGGCTCTCGACTGCCCTTGATTGAGTAATAAACAATGCCCACGCCAAACGATATATAGACTGCCTCTGATAAGAGGTAGGTATATAACATCAGCGTGAGCGTCTCTGTCTATTATCTTCAATCAATGAAACTGTCGAGATTTCAAATAAGAGATAATATCTTAAACGCTCTTTTACTATAAATATGTCTGCTTCCCGAACTCAGAAAGCACCGCAAAGGTATAGAAAAGGTGTTGGAACTCAAAAGAAAATACCTTGAATTTTACGAGAGTAGGTTGTAGAGCATATTTTAGGGAATATATGAATCCCCAAAGCAATCTCTTGGTATCTGTACGAGTAGCGAGCCTACAGAAGCCGAATAGGGGCGATTTCCGAACAGTTTTCAGCATTGACTATAAATGGTTACAGAGAAACAGAACTGCCTAAATCGGGCGAGAGTCAAGGGGTGGGAGAGGTTTCTTATGGCTGATTTGGAGTGAGGATGTTACGAAATCCATAGAGGCAATTAGAGGCGATTTCCGAGCTGTTTATTGGGGCGATGAAACTTTCTCAAGGCTGCTGTTTTTTTGCTACAAGGGCAAAGAAATATAGCTTGGTGATTGGGTATGCTTTATTAATAATATGCAAATCTGTGCTGTTGCCGGATGTGGTATATCTGAGGGTATGATATATATTCATATCTCAGGTAAACTGTATCAGCTAATATTTGCAAATATATTATTGTTGGTAACAAAAGAATATGTATCTTTGCATCAAAGAAAGCAGCGATAAGGTGTTTATTAATGTACCTTTTGTTACTGGTTTGTTACCAAAGACTTCTAACAATGCTGTAATCTTTTAAATTTCAGACCGTTATAAAGTCATGGGGTTGACTGGATTTGACAGCGGGCAGAAATGGTAGGTAAGCATGCAGTGCGTCGTTGATTTGCACTTTAATCTCAGTCCTCAAAATTTTATCTGGCGAAACTCGTTACGCTCTCGCTGCTTAATCGAAGTATAGTAGATTGAAGCTTAATCCCGGCACCAGGTGCTGGGACGTGACATCACTCGGAAGCTGTTGCTCCGAAGCATTCCGATAAAGTGGTGCAGTCAAATCGGGGATAGTTCGTGCCAGCCTCGTGGCGCGGATGAAACTTTAGAGGATAAGGCAACGGTTGATGGCTTTGGTTCTGCCGCTGCACGAAAATTTAGGCAAAGATAAGCATGTAGAAAGCTTATGATTTCCTCGTTTGGACGAGGGTTCGATTCCCTCCAGCTCCACAATTAACGCTGATTTTCAGTGATTTACAAGATAATATCCAATTTTACACCCAAAAATGTAAGATTGGGTGTTGTTTATTTTTTTGTTGGTCTAAGGTCTAATTGGAGAAAGACAAAAGGGAAAAGAAGGGAAGAAATTTTATTTTCCCTTTCGTTCTTTTCCCCTAAAACCTAATCACCGTCGGCACATAAACACTTCGGTTTAGTGCCACATATATAAGGTACGGAGCTAAAGCGGAGTGACTATTTGCCGAAGATTTCCCGGAGTGCGTCAGCAAAAGCTTTGTTGCATTCGCTTGGCATGTCGCTTATCGGCTGACGATATTTCGAGCGGTAGAAGCTCATCTTGATGCCGAGGTTTGTAAGTATGTCATTGAGCCACTTCTCACGCTGTGGTGATTCAAGTGTATCAGCAAGACGACTGATAAGGTAGCACACCCGGACTTTCTCTCCATTGTTGATTTGGATTGGGTGTAAATTTGAGTGTAAATTGATGGCGTGGAAAAAATCAATGCTGTCCGTCTCAGCGAACTGCTCCCCATTGCAAACTTCATGTATATTAGCGATGAGACTTAAAGGGAAATAAGAAATCGCTTCCGGCTCTTCTTTCTTTGCGTCCTGCTCCTTTTGAGAATCCGAGTCAACATAATTTTCAACAACGGCAAGAAGCTGATTACATTTGAGGCTGATTCGTTCAAAAATATCGTTGCCGATATTTGACGTCATATTAATGATTGTCTTTCGTTCCTCGTTGATGGCATCCAATCTAACCTTTTCCTTGTCATATTCAGCTTTGAGCCTGTAATATCTTCGTTCAAGTACCGATATTTCACTTGGAGACATACCATTAAACGGTGTCATCTCATAGGAGTTGGAAGTCTCTATCAGATCTTTGTCTATTTCACGGAGTTTATATAGCTGTTCTTCTAATCTACATTCCACGCTTTGAAGGTCGTAGTCCCATAGCTGCGATAGCTTCATATCGTCAAGCAAGATATGATATGTTTTATAAGTGCCGATAACATTCTTCAAGCCAAATGATAGGCTATTGAGCATCAATGAGAATTTTTCGTGAGGTAAGTTCAGTATCGCAGAAATAGTCTCGTGCTCTATCGTTGTGCCATTAGGTATGGTGTCTCTAAACTCCACAAGAATATTCACATCTTCTTTGGATATACCTCTTCCTGCCACAATATTTGAGAATATCCGGCTAACACTCCCAACCTTGGGGATAATATGAGTCAGTGTTTCAAACTCGTTCATTTCATCTACGTTCTATATAAGTGTATAACGCTTCCAATCTCATAATGGTGCATTAATGCCCCCAAGAAAAGTCCATTATGGCACAAATCCTTCGGTGAAACTCAAAAACACCTTCAAAGACAAATAAAATCACTCAAAGATAAGGGATTATCAAAGATAAATTAGTAATTTTGCAATTGAATATGGGGCAACCCATATCCAAGACATAGATAATCAGAAGCGTTATGCTTATCTTGTAAGTGAAAACGTAGGAAATTTTCGACTGAGCAAGGATAGCATAGTGGTTCTCACGTATATTGCGTGGGCTGCTATTGTTACATCTGCTCAAATGGTTTCCTACGACCTTCACTTAAGACGTGGCATAGTTGGCTCACGTTTCTGCATATAAATTAATCTCTCCATTGAG
>CAQBGY010000229.1 GCA_948759685.1 uncultured Eubacterium sp. | reverse complement strand
AAAAATCGTTTTATTTGTATTGTAAAATCTTGAACTATAATTTAATCAGCAATATACTCTGCGGTATCATAGCCACCTTTTTCAGCATAAAAATATACTTTGGCTCGATAAGAATATCCAGATCGACCTCCATAATAGGATACGTTAGAATCATAAAAACTTCGGTTATATCCTAACATATTAGAATAATCATCACTGCTAAGTGTTGCAACAGAAGTCCAGCGACTTGAACCCGGAGCTTTCTCCTGAATAATGATAGTTTGCACTCCCAAAATATCCATTGTACTGGTTGCTGTTATAGAAAAAGACACAGTTACTCTGCCTCCAGAATATGTTGCAATCTGAGCATAGCAATCAGAAATATATTCACTTGATGTTATAGCTGCATTGGCAATAGCAGCTATACTAAAAAAAGCCATTAACAACAATCCAATAAAAAGTTTTTTTCGCATAATATCTACTCCTCATAAATTGAATTTATTATTTGTTTAGCTTCAGCCAAAGAAAAATCGCCTTTAATAGAACCCTCAATATTGCCGTTTCGCCAAACAATAACTCTATTATCTAAATTAGTCATAATATAATGGCTGATATTATGAACTGAATATTCCTCCACCTCTTTGGTATCTTTTTCATAAAGTGGTTTATTATTTTTATCAGGCAAAAATGTATAATCTATATATATTTCATCAATGTAATCTGTTTTTTCTCTATAAAAGTTAGCGTGAATACGTGTATAAGAATCAAGTTCTGATACATTTGTTTCTCCAGCTAAATAATCAGTGGGCAACCACTCTGGAACCAGAGGTTCATCACTATAAGCAGCAACCTCTTCAATCAGTGCCTTTGTTGATATATCTCTTTCAAACCAAAACTGTTCGTCAGTCCATCTGCCTATATAACGAATTGGATTATATCCCAAAGCGTATGCCGTAACCGTACCAACAAACATAAACAGCACCAACACTGCAACTGCACTGGCAAACCTGCGCAATCCTTTTGGAAAAAAAGATATTACTTTTTTGTCCGAATCTTTCTTTTGAATATTATCGTTTTGTGTTTTAATTTCAAGCTCAGACTCATCATCCAAACCATATAATTCATCACAAGGATAGTAATATTCAAAAAATTCATTCATTAAAGTTTTGGCATCTTTTAGTTCAATCTTTTGGCGTTCTGCTAACAGATTGGCAATATATAATGCTTTTTCCGCTTCCATCTGTTCAGCTTCTGGGGCGTCAAAATCAGCCTGCAGAATCGCCTCTAAAACAGCAGTATCAAGCGAGTCGAAATTATTATAATTTGGACGCCCTTTTTCTTCGACCTTTGCCATACCAAAACCTCCTCTCTAATATATAAGTTCCATAACAAGTACAAAATGTAACGCTAAAATTTAAGTTTTTTTTAGGCCTTTTTCATTATTTTTTATTGCTGAATGTTTTTTGTAATTTTTTTCTGGCTCTGTACAATCGTTGCTCAACCGCTCTAATGCTTACCCCATACTTATCTGCCATAGTTTTTAAGGATTTATCGTCAACAGAAAACTCTTTTATTAACTTAAATTCTTTATTATCAGCTAAATCAGAATATAAAAAATCTACATCTTCATCTAAAGGTCTTTCGTCAGGAAAATCTTCCATACCAATTTCAATACCAAACTCAGTATCTGCCTGCGGTGGTGTATATACCATTAGTTGAGTATATTGTTGCTTTTTTCTTATAATTTTTTGGATAGAAAATCTTAAAGTTTTATAAAGCCATCCAACAGGATCATCATACTTCATAATTTTTTCTATCTTATATTCGCCGTTAGCATCTTTTTTGTCTTTTCGGCATAGAATCCAAAAAACATTTTGCACGGCTTCTTCCCCATTCTGTTTATCTAAAATTATTGTAGCATACTTCAAAAGAGCTTTTGAATGTTTTTCATATAAATCCGCTATAAATTTCAATTCATCTTCAGTTAATTCGCATCGCCCCGATTGCAATTTATCCATAATCTTCTCCCATCACATAGAATAATTGATTATAGCACTCTCTCTTGACTTTTCCAAAGATTCCAACAAAGTTTTCATTACATCTTCTACTATTTCTAAATCACTCCGGCTTTTTCCTTTTAACAATGCTAAAATATTTTTTGTTATTGTATCAGTGTTTTCTTCTTTAGCAAACAAACTGTCCATACTTATATCAAGTATTTCAGTTATTTTAATCAATGTATTAATGGTCATCTCCCTTGAACCATTCTCTATTTTATTATAAAGGGGCTGAGTAATACCAATATGTTCTGCTATAAAGTCCTGTGAAAAATTCCTTTTTTCACGATAAAACTTTAACTGTTTAATTAGTATTTGTTTGGTATTATCATCTAATTTATATTTCATTGTAAATCTCCTGTTAGTAATGTTATAAATATCATAACATATTACAGAAAGTTACAGCAGGCACTAACTGGCATAACTTTTATAACATAAATTTGCAAATTTGTATTTTCTTGTTATAAAATCAAAAAGGAAATAATAGTTTTTCACAGTTGCCATTGTTCTCTAATAATGTTAAAATTAAAGAAATTATCTGGACTTATCATTGGTATTATGCTAAAATAAATATGTAGGAGGGCATTTAATGACAACTGAAACAACATTAGCTGAAACGATTAGAATTACTAATCCTAATCCCAAATACGATAATGCCTGTAAGCGTATGTTTTCTGAAAAAAACCTGCTTGCCCGCATAATGAAAGCCTGTATTGCCGAATATAAAGATATTAGCGAAGATGAAATTGCCGAAAAATATATTGAAGAACAGCCAGAGGTAAGCCTAGTCCCTGTTTTTCAAGATGAAGAACTTGCCGATACTGAAGTAAGCTCTCTTATAGACGGTTTGCCTAACGAGGATATATCGGAAAAAGAAAAGAGAGTAACCTATGATATTCACTTTTGGGCTGGCATTCCAAATCAAAAGAAACATAATCGTTTAATTATCAATATTGAATCACAAAACAAATGGGACGCTGGCTATCCACTAACTAAACGTGCTGTTTATTATGCCTGTCGCCTTATATCTGCTCAGCGTGGCCGGGATTTTAAGCCATCTGAATATGGCAGGCTAAATAAGGTTTACTCCATTTGGATAGCAGCCAACCCACCAAAAAAATATGAAAATACTATAAATCGTTTCTTCATCGCCGAAGAACAGCTTGTAGGAGATGTTGAATACAAAAAGGCTAACTATGATTTACTTTCAATAGTAATGATTGGTTTAGGTCAGCCTGATAGCCCAAGATATGATGGTTTATTAAAAATGCTGGAAGTGTTACTTTCAAAAAGAACTGTTGAGGAAAAAAAACATATATTACAAGAGGAATTTAATTTCAAGATGACAGAGAATATGATAAAGGAGGCTACCGAGATGTGTAATCTTAGTCAGGCAATAGAAGATAAGGGAATTGCTAAAGGCATTGATATTGGTATTGAAAAGGGCATTGAAAAGGGTATTGAAAAGGGCAGGTTTGAGGCAACACTATCCAACATACAAAGCCTTATGTATAAAGTTAGTTGGACTGCTGAGCAGGCAATGGACGCTCTTAATATTCCACAGGAGGAGCGCAGTCAGTATCTTCCTAAACTCAAACACCTTAACTAAAGTCAGGGTGGATTAAGAAGAGTTTAAGGAAATACAGAGGAAGAACTTACCCGGCGGATCAGCCTGACGAGCCTGTCCGTCACCTCCGGCGGCAGCTTCACCGCCTGGTTTGACTGCGACGAGATGTTCACCGACCATGCGGTGACGGTCTACGGCTCCTTGAAAAAGGGCATCAAAACTGCCAACATTGAGGAGTAATAGATGATTGGAGAGTGCGACTATGGATACAAATTTCAATACGGTTATTTACCAGCTTGAAATGCAGTCCCTTGTGAATACCGCCATCAAAAAGTTGAAAGCGAAGCATCCGGATTACGAGGTGTCCACCATGAGCCTGACAACGGACTTCGCCTCCGGGGTAAGCGCCGTCCACTTTGACAGCCGGGCCTCCTCGGAACGGTATCTCAAAAAGGAAGCAGAACAGTATCAGAAATATCTACAGGCTGGTAATCTGAGTATGGCCGAGATGTATGCCCCCACCGGAGAAATCCAGATTACCAATCCTGCGGACTTTGAACTTCCATTCTACGCAGAGATTCAAAATGAATCCTTTTCTTTGAATTTTGAGGAGGAACAGGAAGGCGAAGATTCTGAATTGGAAGATGAAACATCATCCGTCTACTGGGAGAAAGCTACCCCCATTCTGAAACAGGTCGCCGCTGTAGCTTATCGAACAGCCAAATCAGAACTGAATGTTGATACAGATGCATTTGAGGTCAGTTACAATGGCCCGGAGGATTAGTATTACCCACTTGAGAAATAATTGAGGTAACCACCATGATCAAAGAACGCATCCCCGTCTCCGGAGATCTCAAAAGCAAGGTCAAGCAGCTGCTGGAGTACGCCGGATGGCAGGAAAGGCGAAAAGTGGACATCTCCATTGCGGAGAAGTATTACGCCGATCATAGCGTCCCGATGATGAAGACCACCCAGCGGTTTTATCGCAAGTATTTCGGCCTGTGCTGTGAGTGGTACCTGGAGCAGAAAAAACTGAACTGGGCGGCTGACTTTCAATTCGCTTTGTTCCCTTACCTGGTCAACGGGATCAAAAACCATTTGGAAGAAGCCTATTTTCGGGATATGTCCGGCTGTGAGCTGGCAGAGGTCGAACAGACTGCCGGTGAAAAATGCCAGCCCATCGGTCATATCGGCTACTACTACCCGGCAGAGGTCTGGATCTCCGAGTACGGGAAGCTGTACGCGAAATATGAGTATCAGGATGAGATCGAGTGCTTTCCCGATGTGTTTGCCCTGATCGAAAGGGAGCTGTGTCAGTGCAAATTTGATTCCGCTGCTATGAAAACGGTCGAGGCACTGGATGGAAAGCTGTGAGGACGCATCAAGGAGGAACTGACATGAGCATAAAAGAAAAACTGGAGTCGTTGGGCAGAAACAGCATTCAGCTGAAAATTGCCAGAAAAGAAACATACAAGCTGGGTGCTACCCGCTTCGGCGGGAAGCCGGATGTGCCGCCGGACTTCGTTTGGCCCAACTATGAGGGCGAGAGCTATGACCATGTGGTGAAAGATCGTCCTCTCACTTTCCTGGCTCAGTTCAACTGTGCGGAGTTGGCCCAGTTTGATAAGGAGCATCTTCTGCCTGATCACGGCCTGCTCTCCTTCTTCTATGAGACGGATACCCAGTGCTGTGGCTATGACCCCAAGAATCAGGGCTGTGCCCGTGTCTACTGGTTTGAGGACATGTCCGCGCTGTCCGCCGCTGACTTCCCGGCAGATATGTGAGAGGATTTCAAGTTTCCCATGGTCAAGATCAAGCCGGATGCCAAGACCTCCTATCCTTCCTGGCAGGACTTCAGCGAGATGTTCCCGGATGAAAAGGATGACGACGCTTTCAACGATGCTTTGTATGAACTGACTGGCGAGGACCCCGAGAACCCGAATGATCGCTCCCAGCTGCTGGGCTGGCCCGATGTGATCCAGAACAGCATGTTTGACGAGTGCGACCTGGTGACTCAGGGCTACTATCTGGGCAACGGCTGGCTCAATATCCCCAAGGAGGTCTGCCCCTATTCCCCTATTGCCGGACAGAAAAATAAG
>CAQBGY010000228.1:868-5717 GCA_948759685.1 uncultured Eubacterium sp. | reverse complement strand
TGTATCCTCGTTTTGCGGCTTTCTGAACATGATAGATGACCGCCGTCGCCGTGTTCGGTTCTTTCTCCTGCGTGCTTTGTTCCTGCAAGCTCTCATTATTCAATTTTTCTTCCATTAAAATAATACCTCCTACAATAAAAATTTTTAGTTGTAAGAGATATCCTCGTGTGATAAAATATTTCATACGAGGGATATCCCTTGTGCAGATGAATAGAGCGTTTGTCACTTGTCGAGGGTGTAGCGCTCTATTTTTTTTGCAAAAGCAGATATATTCCTTGTCTTATAGCTTCACCACGCGTTATACTGCGAATATTACAATATTCTTTTAGTTTCTTCTCTGTTTCTGCATCAAGGCGTATACTATATCTAACTTCCTTTGGCTTCTCTGCTTTTGGTCTGCCAATTTTCGAACTCAATCCATCACCTCGCTTTATGTCACGCATTAATTTTAATTGCTGTCACGCAAAAAGTCAATAAAAATCTGAAAATATTTCCAAATTCTAAACTGAGCAAAGAAAATATAGATACAGGCTTGCAAATTATCATAAATACCATTTTTGCAACTTATTAATCGAATACTATCTACAATTTTCAATCTATTGTTTTCAATATTCAATTTATTATCTATAGATTTCTGAAAACAGTATTTTGTCTACAAATTAAAATTTACTATTTACTTATTGCAATCTATAGTTTATAATTTTAAATAGATAGTATTTAATTTACTGTATTTAATTTATAAAATATTATATGTAATCTACAATATACCATTTACAGTAATTAATAATTAATTTGCAATCTACACAAAGGGAGGAATTATTTTGAAAATAATATCAGTATCAAATGTCAAAGGAGGCGTGGGCAAGACCACAACAGCCGCTGTCTTATCGGCAGGACTGACCGCAAGGGGCTATAAAGTGCTGATGATTGACAGCGATCCGCAAACTAATCTTACAATGTGCTTCATGCCGGAGCCGACAGACGGAACACCGAGCCTTTATCATGTGTATGCAGAAGGAAAAACGCTTGATGAAGTAAAAACTTCTATCAAACTGAACCTTGATTTGGTTATCGGAGACTTTGAACTTTGTAATGCAGACATGCAGTTCCTAAAAGCCGGCAGGCTTAAAATGCTGCGAAAGGCATTTAAGGAACTGAAAAGCACATATGATTTTGTGGTAATTGACACACCGCCCAATCTTGGTATCCTGTCGCTGAACGCTTTTCTTGTAAGCGATTATATCATTGTTCCAATGGCAGCAGACAGTTTTTCGCTCAAAGGTGTACGGTTATTAAAGCAGACGCTTGACGAAGTGGAGGAAGAAACCGAGAAAGAAGTATCTGTTGTCGGATTACTTCTCACAAAGTATTCTGACAGGACAAATGTATCAAGGCTTTTGGAAAAGTCCGTAAATTCCGCTGCGGAGTTATTGAACACCAAAGTATTTGAGAGCCGCATCCGGCAGGCTACCGTTCTGCAGGAAAGCCAGATTGCCAAAATAGATTTGCTGGAATACGCACCAAAAGCACCAGTCACTACAGATTATCAAGCTTTTATTGATGAATTATTGAATAGAATCGAGGTATAGTCATGGGAAAACTTAATATGGATTTATTAAAAGGCGTAGAAGATCAGGAGAATGTCATCGAAAACAGTAAAGCATATCAAGATGAAGAAAAGTTTTTAGACCTTTTAAAGCAAGGAAAAAACCAAAAAGAAGCATATGAGGCAATAGGAAGAGAAAAAACATGGGCAAGCAAAACCATAAAGAAGATAAGAGAAACAGCCCCAGACCGCTTAAAAGGAACATCAGAAGAAATTAAAGAGGAAGTCCCTACAGAGCCGATTGAAAATGAGCCGCAATCACAGAACACGCCACAAGCCGCACAGGAGCCGCAGACAGCCCCCGAACCATCACAGCCTATAAAAAGTACACTTGAAGAAGAAAAGCACGTCTACGGGGCAAATACAAAGCCACAGAAGCAATCTTTTTCTTTCCGGGCAGAGCAGACCAAAATTGAAAGCTGGAAATTATACGCCGAAACAATCGGAGGCGATGTAGGTACGTTATGGACTGCTGCTATTGATGAGTATATCGCCAATCATAAATTAACTGAAGAACAGCAAGTTATATATGATTTGAAAAAGAAAATAGCGGAGATGCAAAGAAAGCAGAAGTAAATTGTAGATATTAAATAATCTATTGTAAATTATAAACTGTATACAGTAAATGTAAAGGGAAGAATAACAAAACTTCCCTTTTTATTACATTGACAATAAAACATAATTTGGATATAATAAAAGTACAAATATAAATACAAAAAAACGTACGCTTTTTTATAAAGGAGGCATGAACCATGTTAGCTGTAAAATCTGTAAATGTTCGAGATAACTTCAAAGAATGGTGTGATAAAATTAGTATGGGCGAAACTGTTGTTATCTCAAGACCAAGAAACGAAAATATCTACATGATAAACGAAGCCGAATATAACGCCCTGCAAAAAGCAAAGCGCAATGCTGAATATCTGGAAAAGATAAATAGGAGCGTGGAAAACCACGAAAAGGGCGATACCATTTCTTTTACGCTAGAAGAATTAAAGGCGATGGAGTCCGATGAGTGGGAGCCGACCGAAAAGGTTTTAGAATTTGAGAAAAGGCATGGAATACAAAGGAACGGAGAATCTTCAAAATGAACGACTTAACTTTTGACTCCGAAGGCTGGAATGATTACTTATACTGGCAGATGCAAGACCGCAAAACGCTAAAAAAAGTAAATAGCCTGATAGCGGATATAAAGCGGAATGGAGCATTGCAGGGCATAGGAAAGCCAGAGCTACTAAAGCATGATAAATCAGGTTTATACAGCAGACGGATAGACGAATCAAACCGCCTTGTATATGGCATTGATGAAGCACAGAATATCAGAATCATATCCTGTAAAGGACATTACGAAGATTGAGAGGGAGGAAGTTGTCTCAAATGGCAGCTCCCTCTTTTATTTATATCCCCCTCTGACTTCATATTTGCCCCGTGGCGAGTTTAAAGCCAATTTAAAGTAATTCCTATGCTTGTACAATTAAAATGTCTTAGAATGGATTCTATGCGTTCTGAACACTATCATATTCAATAATACTTAGTTAATGAAAAACAAAATAATAACTTTAAAGTTATTGAAATCTTAATAACTTTAAAGTATAATATATCATGAGAGGAGGAATGATATATTTGTACGAAATACATTTTTACAAAGACAAAAATGGTAAAGAGCCTGTAAAAGAATACATAACAGGACTGATCGGCAAGTCAGACAAAGACAGTCGGATAAAACTAACTAAAATCAGAGATTATATAAAAGCATTGAGCGAATACGGAACACAGTTGGGAGAACCATATATAAAACACCTTGATGGAGATATATGGGAATTGCGTCCGTTACGAGATAGAATCTTGTTCGCATCATGGAACGGCAATGGATTTGTCCTATTACATATTTTTATGAAACAAACACAGAAAACACCACCACGGGAAATAAAAAGAGCGAAAAAGAATTTAGCAGATTATCAAGAAAGAAGGAAAAATAATGAGGAAAAATAATGAATACCCACAGGCAATAGAACAGGCACAAGAGAATCTGGCAGATTTAAATGAACGGGGAGCTGATGCTATTGGAAATGGTGCTTTAGAATTTATGGATAGTATTCTTACACAAGAGGAACTTATGGAAAGCGATCTGCGAGTATCTATTATCGGGGAACTGATTAAAGCGAGACAGGAAAAGGGCATAAGTCAAAAAAAGCTGGAAGAATTAAGCGGCGTAAAGCAGCCCATAATTGCAAGAATGGAAAAGGGTAGTACTAGTCCACAGTTAAATACTATCCTAAAAGTATTAGCTCCATTGGGAAAAACGCTTGCAGTTGTTCCATTAGAAACAGTAAACAAATAATGTATGACAGAAAGCTGCCTTATAACGGTGGCTTTCTTTTTGTTTTGTTACTTTTGTTAAAAGTAACGCAAAAGCACTTTCGACAGACGAGCTATCAAAAGTGCATTGCGCCCTACGGGGTATCTATTGCAAAAATTTGTATAATGAAAAATAACTTTTTGATAGTTTTGAAATTCAGAATAAATAATAACACCTAAAATTAACCTAACAGAACTATTAAAAATACCTTTAATAATACATTAATTCATGAAAATATACTCTTTTTAAAATTTGGAAAAGTCCGCAAAAGCATTATTTTACAAGCTTTTTGTTTAGAATATATGTTTACCTAGTGTCTGTGTGACATTATAACAATACTATTAACAATATCATTGACTATATAATTATCAATCTATCAATCAGGATAGATTGATTCGCAATATGCTAACAAAATAATTTAAGACTCCCAATCACAGCCCTCAAAACTGCTATCGATACCTTTAATTTGAGTTATCCACATACCGCAAAGCCTTATTTTATCACTGAACGGTCATTTTGACCGTTCAAGAAATGTCATTTTGACCGTTCAAGAAATGTCATTTTGACCGTTCAAGAAATGTCATTTTGACATATAAAATATAACCAATTAAATATATCTATTTTAAATAAATCCATCTTTCTATCTGAAACAAATACATGATTGACTGAAAGAATGATTGAATTTTTTTAAATACAATGTTATAATTAAAATTATTTTGAAAGGAGTTTGCTCTAATATGAATAATACTACAAAAATTGTTACTATACGATTAACTGATGAAATACATAAAGCTCTCAAACTAAAAGTTTTAGAAAAAGATACAACAATACAACAATATCTAACAGAACTCATTAGAAAAGACCTTAATATTATTTCCGAAAAGGAT
>CAQBGY010000228.1:0-858 GCA_948759685.1 uncultured Eubacterium sp. | reverse complement strand
AAAAATAGTATTAGAAGCATTATTAAAAATATCTAAAATGCAAAATAGGAGAAAAAATAATGAAGAATAACAAAGAAATCTACGTACAGTTAAAAAAAAGTGAGCGTAAATATTTTAAAATTTATTTTGATTTCTTGTATAATAAATTATTAACAGGAGAAGAAAAATTTATATTCATTATTTTAAAATCTTTTATAGATTTTTCTAATGACAATAATGGAGTACAAGGGGAAGTATATCCTTCAATCCAAACGATATGTGAAATAACAGGATATGGAAATAAAAAAGTAACAAAAATTTTGCATAGTTTAAAATCAAAAGGAATTATAGAAATTATACATAGAGGTTTAACCCAATCTAACTTATATACATTAGCTGATTATTCTACAATGTGGGATTGCGAGAGTGTGGAAGAAATGGTGGCAGTCGCAAACAATCAGGGCGTGAAGCCTTTAACACCTGAACAACACATTGCAGAACTGGAAAGAATGGGCTATACAGTACAGATAAAAGAAAAGGAGCTTGAAACTGAACCGACCAAAGCGCAGAATCAAGCACCACAATTAAACAATATGTATATATATAAAGATAACACTAAGCAATCAAAAAGTCAAGAATTGGAAAGATATACCATGATGGATATAAAGATGTTATATGAGTATGACAGTCTCATTGTCCAGTATCCGGCAAAGCAGACCGATATTGATGTTGTCTTTGATATTCTGTACGATACATTGAATAGTACCAAGCAGATGACTAGAGTATGTGGAGAGGACAAGCCTACTATGGCGGTCATTGGTAGGCTGATGAAGCTGCAGCCTGATGATCTGATTTACAGCATAGACAAATATCATGAGC
>CAQBGY010000227.1 GCA_948759685.1 uncultured Eubacterium sp. | reverse complement strand
TAAAGACTGTTTTATCCGAAAAAGGTATTTCTCAAACGTGGTTAGCTAAACAGCTCAACAAGAGTTTTAGTATGGTCAATGCCTATGCCTGTAATAGAATTCAGCCTAATTTGGAAACCTTGCAACAGATTGCGGAGATATTACAAGTTGATTTGAAAGATTTGATAACCGATAAAAAGGAAAGGTTACAATAGTATTTAATTAGGTTGGGAGGATCGGAGACCTTTTGCAGTTTATTGCAGATGTATCTATGAACTTCCGATAATATACAATATTAAGAACATGACTCCTGAAGAAAAAGCAAGAATAAAGATAGACCAGTGGTTTACTGATGCAGGTTGGGAAGTTGTCAATAGGGATGCTTATGAACCTACTTGTACGGCTGTAGCTATAAGAGAAGGTTTATTGAAAGGAAATCTTGAAGCAGATTATTTCCTTTTTATTAATGGGAAAGCGGTGGGCGTGCTTGAGGCTAAACGTGAAGAAACGGATGCTTTTGCTTCAAAAGTATGCGAGCAAGCGGCCTTATACGCAAGAAGTGTTCCGAATATCTATCAGACATACCAAAAGCCATTGCCTTTTATCTTTACCTCGAATGGCAAGGAACTATATTTCTGCGATTTTCGTGAACCGGATTCTTATTTCAAGCCGATAATGGCTATCCCTACGCCACATGAATTGGTTAAGAAACTGGGGATTGAGGATACATTTGCCGGACTTCCAACATTGAAAAAGAAAGGGCTTCGTGATTGTCAATATGAAGCGGTAACAGAACTTGAAAAGAGTTTCCGTGCTGGGCAAAATCGAGCGTTGATGGTTCTTGCCACCGGTGCGGGTAAAACATATACGGCTTGTCTTGCTGCCTACCGAATGCTTTCTTATACACCCATGCGTAGAGTGTTGTTTCTTGTTGACCGAAATAATCTTGGAAAACAAGCCGAGGGAGAATTCGGAACTTTTCGTCTGACAGAGAACGGGGATGCTTTCAATACTATCTTTACGGTCAATCGTCTTCGCTCGTCTTCTATCCCTTCTGATAGCAATGTCGTTATTTCTACAATACAACGTCTATTCTCATTCTTGAAAGGAGAAACTATTGAGGATAACGATAACGATGATGAGAACGAACCAGCAGAGGAGGTAACCTTGCCTCCTAATCCCAACTTACCGCACGATTACTTTGATATGATTATCATAGACGAGTGCCATCGCTCCATTTATGGGAACTGGCGCAAGGTGTTGGAGTATTTCGATACGGCTCGACTTGTCGGTTTGACAGCAACCCCGATTGAAGAGACAAAGAAATTCTTTAACTATAATATCATTGTCAATTATACCTTAGAAAAGAGTATCGTTGATGGTGTGAATGTGGATTGTAGGGTGTATCGAATAAAAACGCAAGTTACGGAAACTGGGGGAGCTATATTAGAGGGTGAGAGAGTAAAGGAAGAAACGAGATATACGGGTGAGGTTAAGACTGTGAGAAACAAGGAAACCAAAACCTACACCAATAAAGAACTTAATCGGAGTGTCATTAATCCGGCACAGATAAAGTTAATCCTTTCAACCTATTGGGATGTGGTTTATACAGAATTGTTTAATGACCCGCAACGTGAGCCGAATATGGACTATTTACCTAAAACCTTGATATTTGCTCTCAATGAAGCTCACGCCACAAATATCGTACAGATAGCTAAAGAGGTGTTCGGACGGACTGACGACCGCTTTGTTCAGAAAATCACTTATTCAGCAGGCGATAGTAACGAACTGATACGCCAATTCCGTAATGACAAGGATTTCCGTATTGCTGTCACCTGTACGTTGGTTGCCACCGGAACAGATGTAAAGCCACTGGAAGTGGTAATGTTCATGCGTGATGTGGAGTCATTGCCTTTGTATATTCAGATGAAAGGGCGTGGAGTGCGTACTATTGGTGATGAGCAACTTCGCAATGTTACCCCGAACGCATTCAGCAAGGATTGTTTTTATTTGGTTGATGCGGTAGGCGTGACAGAACATGCGCAAACAGTGGCACCTATAGACGACGGTCCTACAACAAAGACAATTACGTTGAAGGAGCTGTTAGAACGTATTAGTCATGGCTATATTCCTGATGAATACCTTAAACGGCTTGCGGCAACGCTTGCACGAATATACAATAAAGCGGATGATTCGCAACGGAAAGAGTTTGTCCGTCTGTCTCATGATGACATGAAGGAGCTTTCTGCCAGAATATACGATGCACTGGAGAAAGGCATTCTTCCACAGTTTGTAAGCACTGATGAGCCTAACAATGAACGTAAGGGGCTAGTCGCTCCGCTTGCCAATCATGCGGATGCCCGGAAATACCTTCTGATACTTGCAGCCGGATTCGTCAATACATTGATGCCGGGTGAAGATACGCTTATCTCCAAAGGGTTTTCCATTGAGGAAGCAAAAAATACGACAGAGGCTTTTGAAGATTTTTGTAAAAAATACTATGACGAAATAGAGGCACTGCGCATCATTTACAACAATGAGGGAGAGCCTATAACCTATTCGATGCTAAAGGATTTGGAGAACAGACTCAAAATGGCAAACAATCATTTTACATCCAAACAACTCTGGAACTCTTATGCCATAGTTAATCCTAAAGTAGTAAGGCGTTCCACTACCAAAGAAGAAAGCGATGCATTGACCAATATCATACAACTTGTACGCTTTGCTTTCCACCAAATCGAACGATTGGATAGTGTAGTTACTACCTCTAAACAGTTTTTCAATCTTTGGTTAGGACAAAACCAGCGTGAAATAACAGACAAACAGCGAGAGGTTATCAGTTGTATTGTGGATTATATTGCTTCTAATGGAGCTTGTACGGTCAGGGATATTCGTGAAGATGATGCTACCCATGCAGCCCAAATGATTAGAGCGTTTGGTAATATGCAGAAGGCAGACGAGGCACTTCATTCACTTTACACATTTGTAGTTTTAAGAAAAGCAGCATAAAGAAATGGCAACAAATAATACAACAGAGCAATCGCTCACCAAAAAAGTATGGAATCTGGCAACCACTCTTGCCGGACAAGGCATTGGATTCACTGATTATATTACCCAACTGACCTATCTTTTATTCTTGAAGATGGATGTCGAAAATGTAGAAATGTTTGGAGAAGAGTCGGCTATTCCAACTGGTTATCAGTGGGCAGATTTGATAGCACTTGATGGTCTGGATTTGGTAAAACAATATGAAGAGACCCTTAAATTGCTTAGCGAGCAGGATAATCTGATAGGTACAATTTATACGAAGGCACAAAACAAGATAGACAAACCTGTTTATCTAAAAAAAGTTATCACCATGATTGATGAGGAGCAATGGCTCATTATGGACGGTGATGTGAAAGGTGCTATCTACGAAAGTATTCTTGAAAAGAATGGGCAAGACAAGAAAAGCGGTGCAGGACAGTATTTTACTCCTCGTCCACTTATTCAGGCAATGGTAGATTGTATCAATCCGCAAATGGGTGAAACGGTTTGTGACCCGGCTTGTGGAACGGGTGGATTCTTGCTTACAGCTTACGATTATATGAAAGGTCAGTCAGCAAGTAAAGAAAAACGTGATTTCTTGCGTGACAAAGCTTTGCATGGTGTGGATAATACGCCTTTAGTGGTGACGCTCGCTTCCATGAATCTTTATTTGCATGGTATCGGTACAGACCGTAGTCCGATTGTTTGTGAGGATTCTTTGGAAAAAGAACCGTCAACTCTTGTTGATGTGATACTTGCCAATCCTCCTTTTGGAACTCGTCCGGCTGGTTCTGTGGACATCAACCGCCCGGATTTCTATGTAGAAACCAAGAATAACCAGTTAAACTTTCTCCAGCACATGATGCTTATGCTCAAAACCGGAGGACGTGCTGCTGTGGTGCTTCCCGACAATGTCCTTTTTGAGGCAGGGGCAGGTGAAACTATTCGCAAACGCTTATTGCAAGATTTCAATCTACATACTATCTTGCGCTTGCCTACAGGTATTTTCTATGCGCAAGGCGTAAAAGCCAACGTGTTGTTTTTCAGCAAAGGACACCCAACCAAAGAAATATGGTTTTACGATTACCGTACAGACATAAAGCATACGCTTGCCACCAACAAACTGGAACGGCATCATTTGGATGATTTTGTTTCTTGCTACAATAATCGAGTAGAGACCTACGATGCCGAGAATAATCCGCAAGGTCGTTGGCGTAAATACCCTGTAGATGAAATTATTGCCAGAGACAAAACAAGTCTTGACATTACTTGGATAAAACAAGGTGGTGAGGTGGACGACCGTTCATTGGCAGAACTGATGGCAGACATCAAGGATAAGAGCCAGACCATCAGTAGAGCGGTGACTGAACTTGAAAAACTGCTTGCAAATATTGAAGAAAATTGAGCTATGCGAAAAGATATTAGCACAAATGATAAAGATATAAACGATCTGTTCTTAAAGGTTGTTGACCTTGTCACGCAGGCAAGGGAACGTGTGGCAACAGCCGTCAATATTGCTGAGGTCTATACTAAGTTCCATATTGGACAATATATAGTAGAATATGAGCAAAAGGGAGAGACAAGAGCCGAATACGGAAAGGCTGTACTGAAAGAACTCTCTAAACGTCTGACTGATAGGCTGGGAGATGGATGGTCGTATTCAACGCTTAAGAATATACGGCAGTTTTATATTGTCTTTTCTAAAGGGCTAACCAGTGGTTGTCCAAAGTCGAGCCAAAAGGCTAACCAGTGGTTAGCCGATTATCCGAAGGCAGAGGAACATCTTTCTGAAACGACATTCGCTCTCTCATGGTCTCATTATCTTATACTGATGAGGGTGGAAAATCCGGATGCCCGCAGCTTCTATGAAATAGAATGTACCCAACAACAATGGTCTAAAAGGCAACTCAGCCGTCAAGTAGGAAGCTGTCTTTATGAGAGATTGGCTTTGAGTCGTAACAAAGATGAAGTAATGCGGTTGGCGAAAGAAGGACAAACTATTGGGAAACCATCGGACATCATCAAGAATCCCATCACATTAGAGTTTCTTGGTCTAAAACCCGATGCAGTTTACTCAGAGTCTAAATTGGAGAATGCCATTATCAACAAGATGCAGCAATTCCTATTAGAACTTGGCAAAGGGTTCCTCTTTGAAGCAAGGCAGAAAAGGTTCACATTTGATGAGCAACATTTCTTTGTTGACTTGGTGTTTTACAATCGTTTGTTACAATGCTATGTGCTTATAGATTTGAAAATAGACAAACTTACTCACCAAGACCTTGGACAGATGCAGATGTATGTCAACTATTACGACCGCTATGTCAAACAAGACTTTGAAAAGCCGACAATTGGCATTCTGTTGTGCCGGGAGAAGAACGATGCACTTGTGGAACTCACCTTGCCTAAAGATACTAACATCTATGCTTCTGCTTATCAACTCTATCTCCCCAACAAGGCTTTATTGCAAGCCAAGGTGAAGGAATGGATTGAAGAGTTTGAAGAAAATGAGGAATTAAAGAAACTGGAAGAAAATGAATAGTAATTGTGCAGTTTTTGGCTGCACAATTACAAACAGATATACAACAATGGATACAAAAGCGTTACGTCAAAAGATACTCGACCTTGCGATACATGGAAAACTTGTACCGCAAGACCCTAACGATGAACCTGCATCAGTTCTGCTCGAACGAATCAAGGCTGAAAAAGAACGACTGATAAAAGAAGG
>CAQBGY010000226.1 GCA_948759685.1 uncultured Eubacterium sp. | reverse complement strand
AACCCCAACAAGCGAGCCGGAAATCCGAAAAGGATATTCCGGCTCATTGCTTGCCTACGTTATAAGAGTATATTACGCCTGATACTTGCGCTGAGTAAAAATGCCAAAGCCGAAAAAGCCGCTTTGCTTTCACAAAACAGCCTCTATTCTTCCATTTTGATTGCACCGTCAATAGCAGCTTCGATGATGGGCAGATACCTTTCCAAGCATTAGCTGCTATTTATGGTTGACACGTTAACGCTGAGCGCTCTCCCCTCGGATAAGTTCCAGATTGAAATTGTTTATATTTTGTTGCTTGTTTTATTCGAGCAAAAGAAGTAAAATACAAATATCGGAGGTGCAATATGGACTATATGACATTGAAAGAAGCAAGCGAACAATGGGGTGTAACCCCACGATGGATAAACTACTATTGTGCTGATGGGCGTATTCCTGGCGCTATAAAAATAGCAACAATCTGGCTGATACCCAAAGATGCCAAGAAACCTATTGATGGCAGAACAAAACGTGGAAAGGGACTACATTATGAGTAAAATTTTGTTGCTGGAAGATGACATAAGCCTTGTAGACGGTTTGCAATATTCTTTGAAGAAAAACGGATTTGAGGCCGAAATTGTTCGCACTGTTTCCGAAGCGATCAACAGCATCGAGAATATTGGAAAGTACGATCTGCTCATTCTGGATGTCACTTTACCTGATGGAACAGGTTTTGACGTTTGTGAGGCAGTACGCAGACAGGGCCAACAAGTCCCTATTATTTTTTTAACTGCCTCTGACGAAGAAGTGAACATTATCCGTGGTCTGGACAGCGGAGGCGATGATTACATTACAAAGCCATTCAGATTAGGGGAGTTATGTTCCCGCATCCGTGCGCTGCTTCGGAGAGCAGGTGTATCAAACGCAAACAACACAACAGTTATCGAATGTGGAGATATAACGGTCGATCTCTTAGGCAGTCGGGTATTGCTGAATGGTAAAAATTTGGAACTGACAAACGCGGAATACCGGCTGCTATGCCTCCTGATACGAAATGTAAACCGCATCGTTATGCGGGAAATTATTTTGAGTGAGTTGTGGGACGAAGCGGGAAATTTTGTCGATAACAATACACTATCCGTCTATGTGCGACGGCTCCGTGAAAAGGTAGAGGCAGACCCCTCACATCCCAGGCACCTGATAACTGTCCGTGGGTTTGGCTATCAATGGAAAGAGCTAGCTATATGAGTTTTTATCATGATAAGCAAATTAAAATCTATGGATGTTTCTTAACTTCTTTTGTCTTTTTAATTGTAGGAGTATGGCTGTTGTTTTATTTGCATCAGACAAACGCTGTGAAGATAACGTGCCTCTTGCATGATGAAGCAGTTGTTTCCTCTCTTTTGGAACAGGGAGTTTCAAGAAACATTATAGCGGAAGCAATCACAAATACCCACATTAGCATAGCCGGAGAAGAATTATCAGCCGCAGTTGGTATAAAAAACCTAAATAATAGTTCCGACTTGCCCTATATCACTCAATTTCAACATACATCCATTTATTCCATTATCGCCATTTCCTTATTGCTGGCCGCGGTTCTTTTCATCGGAACATTGTTGTTTTTCTGGCAGCGGAAACGGTTATATGAGCAGGCAGAAGCAATCATTCAGAATTACATCAACGGGGACTATTCCTGCCATTTGCCGCAAAACAGCGAGGGGGCAGTTTTTCAGTTATTCGGACAGATTGAACAGCTTGCTACAATGCTGCAAGCAAAAAATGAAACAGAGCATAACGCAAAAGAATTTTTGAAAAGCACCATTTCAGATATTTCCCATCAACTGAAAACACCGCTTGCCGCACTTACGATGTATCAGGAAATCATTGAGGGTGAGCCAGATAATCCCGAAACGGTCAAAGAGTTTTCAGGCAAAATAGGAATTGCCTTAAAGCGTATGGAGCAGCTAATTCAATCCATGTTGAAAATCACACGGTTAGACAGCGGAAATATTCTTTTTGAGAAAAGCAACTGTCGTATGTCAGAATTGATTTCTCTATCCATCAACGAATTAGCGACAAGGGCAGAAAATGAAAACAAAAAAATACTGATTGAGGGAAATACAGAACAGCAGCTTGTTTGTGATCTGGAATGGACAAGTGAAGCGATTGGCAATATTATCAAAAATGCGTTAGACCATGTAAGGCCGGGTGGAGTAATCCAAATCATATGGGAACGCACACCAGCAATATTTCGTATATTCATATCGGATAATGGAAGCGGCATCGCACCAGAGGACATACATCATATCTTCAAACGCTTTTACCGAAGCAAACATTCTCTTGATACGCAAGGTGTTGGGCTGGGCCTGCCCCTGGCAAAATCTATTATTGAAGGGCAAGGCGGACTGATCTCGGTCCAGAGTGAAGTAAATGAGGGCACGACATTTACAATTTCGTTCCTTACGGAATTGTAAGCTAAAATTCACCTGATTGTAAGGTACATATGCTATCCTTTCTGTGAAGGAGGTATGATACCCTATGGAAATTCTAAAAGTACAAAATCTGTGCAAAACCTATGGCAAGGGCGAAGCCAAAGTAGACGCCCTGAAAAATGTGTCTTTTTCACTGAACAAGGGGGAGTTTGCCGCTGTGGTCGGAGAGTCCGGCTCCGGCAAGAGCACCCTGCTGAACTGCATCGGGGCTCTGGACACACCAACTTCCGGGAGTGTTCTCATGGATGGGCAAAATTTGTTCTCCATGAAAGAGGAAAAGCGCACGATTTTCCGGAGACGCAACATCGGTTTTATCTTCCAGTCTTTTCAGCTTGTTTCTGAACTGAACCTAGAGCAGAATATTATGTTCCCGTTGCTCCTGGATTATCGAAAGCCTGACCCCGCAGAAGTCCAAGAGATTTTGGATTTGCTGGGCCTGACCGAACGCCGCAGCCATCTGCCCAACCAGTTATCCGGCGGACAACAGCAGCGTGTCGCCATTGGCCGCGCCCTCATTACAAGACCAAAGCTGATTTTAGCCGACGAGCCGACAGGAAACCTTGACAGCAAGAACAGCCAAGATGTCATTGATCTGCTCACACGGGCCTCCCGGCATTACCAGCAAACAATCCTGATGATTACGCACAACAAAAACCTAACAGCTTCCGTAGACCGGGTTTTTCGGGTAACAGATGGTGTTTTTGCGGATTTGGGAGGGAAAACGGATGAAGCGTTATCTTGATCTCGTTCCCATATCCGCAAGGGTGCATAAGAAGCAAAACAGAATGTCTATCTTCTGTATTGCTCTGGCTGTATTTTTGGTAACAACCATTTTCGGCATGGCAGATATGTTTATCCGCAGTCAGATCATCAAGACGCAGGCGGAAACCGGAAATTGGCATATCGGTATTCAAAATATCAGCAGCGAAGATGCAGCGGTCATAGCGTCACGGCCTAACGTTGCCGTGCTTGCCCCGTATAATGTGCTTAACTATGACGGAAAACAAGGGTACACTTTAGCGGAAACCGAAGTTGTCCTTTGTGGCAGCAATGATCGTCTATTTGCAGAGATATTTCCTAATATGCTTTCCGAGGGAACTTTCCCAAAGACTGATGATGAAGCAATGGTGACGGAAAGCGCTAAGGATATGCTTGACCTGCATATTGGAGATGAAATTACAATTAGCACTCCCGCTGGCCTCGACCTGGTATTTAATTTGTCAGGCTTTGTAGAAAATACTGCAAACCTAATGAGCAGCGATACCTACGGCGTGTTTTTAACAGCGGAAAAGCTATATGATATTTATTTGACGAATGAGAACAATGGACTGAACGACTATCCCACTGTTTACTATGTCCAGTTTGCCAGTACATTGAACATGCAGAGTGAAATTGAGAATTTGAAATCTCAATGCGGTTTATCCGGCGATCAGGTTTCGGAAAATACGAAGCTGCTTGGTCTGCTGGGACAAAGTACAAGTTCCTTTATGATACAAGTCTATGCTGCCGCCGCTGTCCTGTTTGTCCTTGTCCTGTTTGCGGGTATTATGATGATTGCAAGCAGTCTGAACAGTGATGTGGCCCAACGCACAGAATTTTTCGGATTGATGCGCTGTGTTGGAGCAACGCCTAAACAGGTTATGCGGCTGGTTCGCAAAGAGGCCCTTACCTGGTGCAAATCTGCCATTCCTATCGGTGTTGTGATCGGCGTTGCTGTGATATGGATGCTTTGCTTTATCCTGCGGCTTTTAAGCCCGGAATACTTTGGAGCGATGCCTCTTTTTAGTACAAGTTTTCCAAGCATTATTGCAGGTGTGGTAGTTGGGCTGTTGACGGTACTTATGGCCGCTCGTACTCCCGCAAAAAGAGCCGCAAAGGTTTCTCCACTGTCTGCGGTTTCCGGCAACGCAAATGATACCCAGCCGGTCAGGAAAGCGGCCAATATAAACTTGTTCAAAGTTGATGCCGCTCTTGGCATTCACCATGCAAAATCAAGTCGTAAGAATTTCATCTTGATGGTCGGCTCCTTTGGACTTAGCATTGTCCTTTTCCTTGCTTTTTCTGTTACCATTGAGTTTATGAACCATACTCTGCGGCCTTTACATCCGTGGACGCCGGATATATCTATCGTAAGCTCGGATAATACTTGTTCTGTCAATCGGGCTTATCTTGATGAACTGAAAAATAATGCGGTTGTCAAGTCAGCGTATGGCCGGATGTTTGCGTATAATGTGCCAATTACAGTCAACGGGCAGGAACAGCAGACAGACTTGATTTCCTATGAGCAAAAGCAATTCGAGTGGGCAAAAAGCTATATGCTGGGCGGCTCTTTGGATACGGTACAGAATGAGCTGAATACTGGACTGATCGTGTATGAGCCGCAGAACACCATCCAAATTGGTGATACAGTATCGTTAAGCCTTAATGGGCAAACGGCAGAAATAGAGATTGTAGGAATGCTCTCTGATAGTCCGTTCTTCAATTCAGCTGATGTCAGAACGATTATTTGCTCCGAAGATACATTCCGGCAATTAACGGGCCAGACAGATTATACGGTTATTGATATGCAACTGACAAATCGTGCTACGGATGTAGAGGTAAATACCATACACCGCACCTATGGAACAGGCTATTCCTTTGTTGACAAACGGATGGATAACAGCAGCACTTTGAGCGTCTACTATTGCGTTTGGTTGTTCCTCTACGGTTTTTTGGCGTTGATTGCCCTGATTACAGTTTTCAATATAATCAACAGCATCGCTATGAGTGTTGCGGCGCGCACAAAGCAATATGGGGCGTTCCGAGCTATCGGCCTAAGCGACCGTCAGCTTTCCAAAATGATTATTGCGGAGGCGGCTACCTATGCAATCGCAGGAAGTATCGTGGGTGCTGCCCTGGGAGTGCTCTGCAACAAGTTCCTGTTTGATTTGCTGATAAGCCGTCAATGGGGCGACCCGTGGTTACTTCCGTGGGGAAAACTGATAGTAATTGTTTTGATCGTACTTTTCTCGGTTGTTATAGCGGTATATGGGCCGATCAAGAGAATACGCAATATGTCCATTGTTGATACGATTAGCGCACAATAATCATAAAAGAGGGATTATAAAACAATCTGCTGGATGGCGGTAAAGAAAAAGCCGTCGTCCAGCAGAGCTTCTAACAGGGGAGGAGAAAAGAAGAAACATGAAAAAACGTCATAAAACAAAACGTCTGCCGATAAGCCAAGTCGGTAGATCACATTTAATCACCTCCACTATATTCTATCGTGC
>CAQBGY010000225.1:344-5777 GCA_948759685.1 uncultured Eubacterium sp. | reverse complement strand
TTGCCGCCGCAGCCGGCCAGCAGACCCACACACAGGGCGCCCGTAAGAGCCAGGGACAGAGCTTTTCTCAGTTTCATCGTGGATTACTCCTTTTTTTCAAAAATTTTTTATTTCATGCGGCAAGAGCCTTACCGCAATGAGATAACGGAGTTTCCCAAAGTTAAAGATACTACACCAAACATAACAACACCACGCTTATACGGGACTTAGCACACCCCAAAAGAACATACAGAAATCCCCCATAAGCAACAAGGTTTGCTTTATGTGGGATTTCTTGTTTTAATTGTCGTTTTTGAAATTATTCAACAGTCTCAATAGAATCCACAATGCTCATTCTTGCAATAGAACGCAGAGGAATTGCCGTTGCAAGCAGGCAGGCCACAATAGAAATAATCGCAGCTTCCACAATCGCCATAACCGGAACAGCGACAAGCTGTAAAGCATCGGTCTGTGCTGCTCCGACAAAGATACAGCAGACATAGCCAAACACCATTCCAATCACTGACGCAATGATACCGTAATAAGCGCCCTCCCACAGAAATGTTTTATAAAGGCTTGCGGCACTCATTCCAATAGCCCGCTGCATCCCGATTTCACCGACACGAGTATGAATATTGCTGTAAACGGTATTGATGATGTTCAGGATGCCAATGATACCGATAAAGATGATAAGCACCCAGCACAGCATTTTGATCTGTGCAAAGCTTTCTATCATCTCATTGCTGCTTTGGAGATAGGAAAGCCAATGTGTTCCTGGATAATTGCTGCACCAGCTATCCAACCAGCTTTCAAAGGTATCTGTATCGGCGTTATCCTGTAATGTAGGATAGACTTCTGAATAACTGTCGTTTCCGAGCAGTAAACAGTATATTTCGTCATTCACGATGAGTTGAACACCATTCGTAAAGCCATCATTATTGATTGTGATTGCTGTATCGATCAATCCTAATACACGAAGTGTTCTGTCTCCCAGTTGAATGGTATCACCTACGGTAAGATCAGTCTGCTGAACAGTTGTATCTCCATAAGAAAAGGCAATGGGATTTTTTACAAGGCAGCCTGTTCCATCTTTCAAAGCCTGTTTATCCTGAGCAGACAAGTTAGGAGCATAGATTTGTAATTGTGCTTCATCCACATTTACAAGCTGCAAGGTTTCATGGCTCTGTACGGAAAGATCAGTTTCAAAGGGCAGTATATCACCGGCACCTGGCATAAATACAGAAAGCCGTGTAGTGGAAACACTTTCTACTGCGTCATTTTCCGTTAATGTTTTTACGGCTTCTGATGGGATGCCGACGGTTTCGTTTGTAACTGCATAATCGCTGAAATACATATCCTGAACGGAGCTGCTGGCATCAAGCAACCCCGTAAAGCTCTGCAAGGCAACAAATACGGTAATACTCATAACCAACGATAGAATGGTAACTATTGTTCTTCCGCACCCACGTTTCAGGTTGAGCCTTGCATAATAGGATTCAAAGTTGCGGATTTTGCGGTTCCTTTTTACCTTGCGCTTGATCTTTACAGCCTGCCCTGACATAGCAACCGTCGGAGATACATGGGATGCGTACCGGGCAGCAGGAAAGGCAGCCAGCAGAGCAAATAGAAGTGTGACCGCAATACTTGCAAAGAGCATAGGCAATTTTACTGTACTGGCGGTGTTGATTGCAGAGTTCAATTCGGAAACACTATTTGTCATAAATAGATCGGGGTTAAGAAGCCCCGTGGCTGCAATCAAAACACCTTTTGCCGACAATGTGCCGAGTAGCAATCCGATAGGAATACCGGCTCCACAGAGAATCAAAAGCTGCAAGGAAACCAAACGATAGATTTGCCCTTTTTCTCCACCAATCGCACGAAGTGTTCCGTATTCTTTAATACGTTTTGTGATAGAGATTTTCAGAATGTTGTAGATTACCAGTCCAGCCGCCAGCAAGACCAGCACACCCACTAAAATGCACGCCATAGCCATAAATGAAAATCCTGTGCCGGTATCACTGTCTGCCGCTTCATCATAGGAAATGCCGATAGCGTCAAGCAAGACCCAGTTATACTGGATATACCGTTCACCCACATTCAGATCCTCTGCGAGAGCATAAATAATACTTTGAAAATTCTGCTTGTCATAAGTCTTAAAATCTGTGGAATAAAGCAGATATTCTTCTGGCAACAGTTTTTCTGCGGTTCCCTCTCCAACAATCCCCTTAACTGTACCCGATGCGTAACCGATATAACTGCTTTCCAAAATGCCCGTCAATACAAAATCAGCAGAATATTCTAACTCAGGCAGTGATCCATCCATAACAGACACACGCAAATCCAAAGAAACGGTATCACCAATTACAGCGTCCAATCCAAGATATTGAAGCGCATCTTCCGACAAGGCAATCTCATTCGCTGTTTCTGGTAATCGTCCCTCTTTTACGTTTCCGATTGCCGGGTACATAGATAATGCGTTATCGTGATATTCCCAGAGATATAAAGACAAACTACTGTTGCTTAGCGGTGTGCTGCCTATAAAGACCGTATCACCTACATCATATAGGCGAGCATCTTCATGCAGCCTTTGTGCCTGTTCCTTGTCAAGCTGATGGAAGGTTACATAACGATTTCCGTTCAGACCCGCCGCCTGCTGGGTACGCATAGATTGTAATATACCAATAGACTGGCCGACCACTGTTGTCATAATCGTGGACATGATAACCGCAACCAAGATCAGGATTGCCGTGATTTTCTGGGCTTTTAGTTCTTTCCATGCGAGAGCTAAATAAGATTTCATCTTGCTGTCACCTCCGAAAGAACACCGTCCACAATTACAAATTGCCGGTCTGCCATTCTTGCAATGCGGCTGTCGTGAGTGATGATAACCAGTGTTTTGCCCATCTTTTTCCATACGCTTTGAAGCATTTCCATAACCTCACCTCCGCTTTTGCTGTCCAGATTTCCTGTCGGTTCATCAGCAAAAATGATATCCGGCTTTGCAATCAGGGCGCGTGCAATCGCTACACGCTGTTGCTGACCGCCGGAAAGTTCATGGGGCAAATGGGTCATCCGTTCACGGATGCCTAACAAATCCGTAAGCTGATTCAGATATGCTTCGTCCGGCTGTTTTTTGTCCAAAAGCAGAGGCATAATGATGTTTTCTTTTGCGGTCAGCACAGGGAGAAGATTGAATTGCTGAAAGATAAATCCGATGCGCTGACGGCGAAATGCGGACAATTCTTTGTCATTGAAACGATAGATGTCTTTCCCATCGTATGTCAGACTGCCGGAAGTCGGCTTATCCAGCCCTGACAGCAAATGGAGCAAGGTGCTTTTACCGCTGCCAGACGGCCCCATAATAGAGATAAAGTCGCTGGATGCAATTTCAAGGTTGACTTTATCCAACGCAACAACACGGTTCTCGCCGCTGCCGTAAATTTTCGATAATTCTTTTGCTTCAATATTCATAAAAAACACTCTCCTTATCCGTGATATAAGGAGAGTGTAAAACATAAATCTCAAAAAACGCTCAAGGTTTCTGATTTATTTGAAAAGAAGCAACAGCCGTTGCACCATAACCTTTTTTGTTTTCTAGTGTAAGCGTTCCTCCATGTTTCAGACATAGTATCTGACTGCTGTATAACCCCATGCCAAAGTGTGCGGAATCTTCTTTCATTTTTCCAAACGGTTTCGGGCCGCTCTGTATTAACTCCACTGGATAACCTGGGCCATCATCTGTAACTGATAGATGCAAAAAGTTCCTTTTCTGCTCCACAAGAATTGTGATTTTACTTTTTGCAAACCGGGCTGCATTTCCAATCAGATTTTCTGCAACAGTTAAAACCATTCCATGATCTAATAGTATCGTCCCCTTATCAGGTGCGGACACGGACAGTTCTAATGCTCCTGCAAAAATTTTAGCTGTTTCCTCTAATTCAGAATGTAGCAGAGAATAGGAACACTCACTTATCCTCACCGGCATTTGTCCTAATCGCTGGATGCTACTCATAGCTTCTACGTACTGTTCAATCCGTAATGTGTAGTTTTCCAATCTGTCAATAGCTTGTTCATCTGCTGTGCCCTGCCGCAGCAATTTTACAGTCCCCTTTAAAACCGTAATTGGATTGCGTAAGTCATGGGAAAAGGCGGCATTTAGCCTTTTGCGTTCCTCTGCCTGCCGCCATAGTTCCTGATTCGATTTCAGAAGTTCTTCACGCATAGTATCAAAGGCGGCGCAGAGCTGCCCCAATTCATCATCAAAATGGACAGGCATAGAAAAGTCAAGGTCATGGTTCTGAATCCGTGAAATCCCATTCCGCAACGTGGAAATCGGCTGCTTTAATTTGATATGATAGTATAATACGCCAGATAGAGTCAGCCCACCCATAGGGAGAGCAATGCAGGACACAATCTGAATGATACCAAGCATGGACAATATATTTTGCTGTGCCTCCGTGGGTGCCTCCAGTTTAACGATGGAACCGTCTGCTAAAATTTCTATTCCACCAGAAGGAAAGAAGCTGCTGATTGAATTGCATATCATAAAGACTAAGCCTAACAGCAGGAGCGCCACCAAGACACAGAAAGCAGACAGAACGAGAAAAGTTCTCTTTAATTCCATATTTTTCAGACGTTCCAACGATAACCACACCCCCAAACTGTATCAATATAACTGTGGAGAGTACAGCCAGCCAGCTTCGCCCGTATTTTTCTGATATGTTCCATGACAGTATCACTGTTACCCTCACCGTCAAGCCCCCACACCGTTTCATAAATCCGTTCCCGGTCAAATACCTGTCCGGCATTCAGCGAAAGCAACTCCACAATATCAAATTCCCTTTTTGATAAAGCAACAGATTCACCTGCGACTGTGACAGTTCGGGCTGAATAGTCAATCGCCAGTTCACCAAAGAAGCGAATTGTAGCTTTATTCCGGTGTCGCTGCTCCCTCCTCAGATGTGCGGCAACTCTTGCCCCTAATTCGTCCAAATCAAAAGGCTTAATGATATAATCATCTGCCCCTGCCTGAAAACCCATGATTTTATCGGCAGATTCAATCCTTGCTGTCAAAAAAAGGATAGGGCAAGTAATAAGCTCCCGAATTTTCTGGCAAAGGGTCAATCCATCTATGTCCGGTATATTGATGTCGAGCAGGATTAAATCGGGCTGTCTTGCTAATTTTTGAAGTGCTTCATTTCCGCAATAAGCGGTCAACACCTCATATTGAGAAGAAAAATAACTCGCCATCATATCTACAATTCCCGGTTCATCATCAACAATAAGAAGCCTTTGTTTCATGCTATCATCTCCATTTGCGATTCATAATATTTATCGTAACAGCCAAATCTCAAAAAACGCTCAAACTTTTGCCGTCAGGAAAGTATAAAATCAATAGACTGATAAATTTATTATAATATAGATCGGAAGAGCACACGTCTGAACTCCAGTCAC
>CAQBGY010000225.1:0-334 GCA_948759685.1 uncultured Eubacterium sp. | reverse complement strand
ATATTACTCTGCTGATACAGCCAGTCCGTAAATTCTTTCGGGCTGGCTGTCTTTTCTTTTACAGCCGTTTTTCTCTTCAATGCTTCTTTCTTGAACGCTTCAAAAGCAGTCAGCATTTCTTCCAGCCGGTCAGCCGGGAATCCCGCTGTCCTCTTCGCTTTGTTGATCTTATTACGCCAGTTCTGGCACTCGTTTTTATAAAGCAAATCGTAGTTGTTTTCCCTTGCCCTCTCGTCAAACTCCCTCTTGTTTTGAAGCGCCTGTGCTTTGCGGCACTTATCGCTGCACAGCTCATACCGCTGGCTCTTTGCCAGAAAATATTTCCCGCAGACCT
>CAQBGY010000224.1 GCA_948759685.1 uncultured Eubacterium sp. | reverse complement strand
AGCGGGTGGTTGATATTTCGCTCGTTTCCGAGCTCAACAGGGTCACGACCCATAACAAAAAAAGCAGTTTATCATTAAAACTAACGTTTAACGATAAACTGCTTAAGTTTTTACATATTTTCTATAATTTTAAGTTCCAACCATTCAATTTCTTTTTGCTTAACCAACCTTGCATATATACTATAGTTATATTTCTTCTGATATTCTTTAATTTTACTTAATCCAATTCCACGACCAGATTCTTTTGTTGTATATCCTTTTTCAAAAAATTTCTCTATATCTTTATTAGAAATATCTGCAACAGCATTTTTCACACATAAATTTAACCCTTTATAGTCATTCAATTCAAAAACAATCTTTTTTATTAATTCACTCCCTGCAACCGCTTCTATTGAATTATCTATAAATATTCCAATAATTTCAATTAAATCATGTATAGATATCTTTGTATTTTCTGTAAACGACACATTAAATTCTATCTCAATTCCTCTCTGCTCAGCTTTTGTAAATTTGCTATATATAAATCCCGAAAGTATTGAATTATGAATACACCCCAATACTTTGGTATATCTATTCTCATAAATCAAATTATCACAATATTCTCTCTGGGCATCAACCAATTCTTCTAAAGAATCAGAAGTCAAATGTAAACTATACACTGCATCAATCTGATTATGGAAATCATGCTGCCTTCGCCTGATTGTTTCGATCATCTCTTCAAACACACCATTATAAAGGTTCGTCATTTTTATTTCTCTGTCTTTTCTTTCCATTTCATATGTAAATTCCTGCCAACGATACAAGAAAATCATAAACATTGACATAAATAGGCTAATCAAAATAAACGTATCTATTTCTATAACACTGCTTATTTTTATCGAAAACATACAATAAACCATTATTGCTATGCACAACAACAAGCACATTCTTAAAACCCAATCTTTTTTCGCACACAACTCAACTACATTTGTATATTTGGAATTGTTTCTTGTTAGAAAAAGTATTATCAACATTACTGCGTTAATACATACAATTATTACACTCTCACTCGGAATAATATAGTTTATAAAACTCATTGGAATATAAATTATCATTTGTAAACAAACGTTTATAATAATTACCAACATACATTTTAATATTGTCCGCTGTATCGTATCCTTAAATTTAACATAGGCATATACAAAATAAATCAAATAGACCGCAAAGTATAACTGTTTCGACACAATCTCATCCCGGATCATCTGCATAAAGGTTAATTCAATCACAATAAAACCGACATTATAAATATCCAGCTTTACTTTTTCTCCACTAAGGCTATGTAAACACAATACAAGCGCTAACATTTCTAACAATCTGTAAATTACTTCGAACATTTTGCTATTCCCTCCAGAAAACTACGTTTTAAACGTAATCCTAACTCTAATGTTCCATGTCCGTTTCTTAATTTAATATATCGGTTAACAGCATCTGTATTTTCTACAAAATCTGCATTTACAATCGTATTTTTATTGCATTTAATAAATCTTTCAGAATTTAACTCAAGTAAAATAAGCTTACTTGATTTATATGGTGCTTCTATTACCGTTCCATCTGCACAATGAATAAAAACACTGTAACTATTTATTTGAAAATATACAATATTCTCTACTTTTACAGTGTAATAAATACCATCCTTTTTATAATTATAATATCTGCTTTCCTCTTTTGCAGTTTTAAAATCTAATGTTTCCTTAACAATTTTAACAAATTCCTCATTATCATAAGGCTTTTCAAAATATCTATAACAGTGCAATTGAGCATATGCATAGAAATCAGCATCCTCCAATGAAGTTGTAAATATAATTGGCGTAAATTTGTATCTTTCTATTTTCCTGATACTTTCGACAAACTTTGTTCCTGCCACATCTCCTGGTATATTTATATTCAATATAATATCTACAATAAACAAATCGATGTGGTATTCTAAAGCATAGCGATATGCCTGTTCGCTATTTTCTGCTTTATGAATAAATACCCCATCGATTTTACTGATAAGTTCACATGCCTTTTCCATACACCGCTTGTTGTCTTCGATTATTAATATTTGTTTATCTAATGATTGCATACTATATATCTTCTCCCTTAAGTACATTTTTCTATTTTTTCTTTAAGTACACATCATAATCATATTGCGGACCTCCGAATGCCTGTTTTGCTATCTCAACAAATACCTTTACTTTTTCTTCATCTGTTTGACATTGGAAATCATAAACATATTCCTCCTCATTTGCCACTTTACCTAAAAGAATATAATTCGGTGTCGCTCCAAATTTCTCATATATTCTTTTCAAATGATTTATAGTTACCTTGCTTTTCCCATATTCAATATTCTGATAATGAGTGGTTGAGTGTATTCCTAATATCTCTGCCATTTTTTCTTGAGACAGTCCATGTTTCTTTCTCACTGCACGAATTCGTCGACCTATTTCTTTGTTCATCACTACTTCCTGTTTCATATGAATGCTCCAATACTTACCACTTAATTTTAATCTTTTTGTCGCCATCCCACCACTTTCCTATGGAGGTTGTTCACACTGTATGATAGTGTATTTTAGCATTAAAATATAAAAACTATCTTTATATACATAACAACGAATATATAAATATTCTTCACAAAAAATCTAGAAAAAAGGACCCCTATACCTCTTAATTTCGTATAGGAGTCCTTTTCGACCAGCAAAATAGAATAATATTAACAATATCTCTGCTGTCTTTTTTACTGCCACACCCATTTATATATAGACATGGCAATCTTATTATTAGCAACGATTATTTTTTCACTTTAACTTTTTTAGGATTAGACCATTTTCCTGTATATGTTTTGCCTTTTACAACTTTCATTGCTCTAACACGGACATACAATTTCTTCTTGTTCTTAATCTTTTTTGAAGTCAACGAGAATTTTACTTTCTTCACAGTTTTCTTAACCAAAACATTCTTTTTACTGAATTTTTTGCTCTTTGAAATCTGTACCTGATACTTAACGCCCTTCAATTTCTTAAGTGTAAGCTTAACCTTCTTTGCTGCTTTCTTCTTCGTAGCAGATTTAACACTTGCTTTTGGGACAGTTATTTTTTTAGGTACTGACGTTGTAACTTCTGTTGGAGTTTCTTTTGTTGTAGGAACTTCTTTTGTTGTAGTCTCATCCTTCTTAACTTCAATTCTATGATTACTAACTGTGAAATCTACATTCTTCACTTCACCAGTTTCGCCTCCACCAAATATCCATATGAAATCAAAAACTTTTTGCTCTGCTTTAAAGTTCTTTTTATATGTCTTCTTTTCACCTGCTTTTACTTGGATTTCTTCTACAGTCTCTCCAAACTGAATTCTTACAACCATATCCTTTGAGGCAGAGATATCCGCACTATATGTATATTCCACTCCCGGATTTACAATAATCTTTTCAGAAGTTGCCTGAATGCCCCATTCTCCACCTTTCCAGTTACCACCTGTTGTAACAAAACTTCCACTAATATTTCCTGCTGACTGAGTCAATTCACCATCGCAATATGCCCAATCCGCACCTACATACAATTTCCAGTTCTGCGGCTCCATATAGTTTCCGTCTGATGATACTGTAGGTTTTAATTCTACATTTTCATATTCTATTGATATTTTTTCTGATTCTAAACCAGCTTTTGCCTCTACGGCAGTTACAGATACTGTATATTTTCCGGCCGGTTGTAAAGCAAAATAATCAAATGTATTATATGATGTCGTTGTAATTGCTTCACTATTAACACGTATATCATTAACATATAAATTATAAGTTACTGAACCCTCTACAGCCTCCCATATAAAGTTGTAATTTTCCTTAATGTTTTCACCTTTTTTATTATTTAATCCTGTTGGTGCAGCCGGTGCATGAGGACGCATTGATTCCGGAACAGCACCTAAAATTGCAATTTCTGTAACCTGCATTCCATAACCAACAGCTTTTGGACATGAAACCTTAACATATCTTACTGTACCTTCATTAACGCCGGATACATCTGCCAGAATACCAAATGGGGCTGTCTTTTGTGCATCATGCTGCTTGTTAAATTCAACCTGAGATATTGTGGCTGCCTTAGTCCAGTTTTCCTTATCTGTAGAATATTCAATCAACATTCCACCATCTCCCGGATAACATCCACCAACATCAATTCTATAACATGTATAAATACTGTCAATATCAGCCGCATTACATTCTTCACCTATATCAATGATAAAGTATGAACCGTCTGTTCCTTTTGTAGGTGTCGCATAATCATCACCACTCACAATACCATTCGTAATGCTGCCTTCACCTTCTGAACTCTGTCCACCCATTAATTCCCATGATGCCATATATGCAAAGTTCTTTGTATAGTCTTTGAAATCATCAAGAACGGTCTTTACTTCAACTTCGGTACTGATAAGGCCATCTGATACAAAACCATTATTACTTGATACTACCTTAATCGTATGTTTTCCTGATGTAACTCCTGTAATTGTATAATCTTTTCCTGCCACACAATCTGTAAATGAAGCTGTTTCTGAATTATCAACAAATACTGCATACTTGTAACCATCCTGGTTTTCACCGGCTGTAATATTAAATTTAATATTACCGGTAAAATCTTTACTAGTTTCTGAAGACACATCAACCTTTGCTGGATTGTCAGCCGGCTCTACTTCAACCGGTCCCTGTGGGTTTTCTGAAAATACTGCTATCTCTGTTACCTGTGCTCCCCATGCAACTGCCCGATTAATATTAATTCTTACTTTTCTGACATTGCCCTTAAGATTTTCTTTGTCCATAGTAGTTGCTACCATATACTGTGAACCGTCAGCCTGTGCTCCATCCGCACCTGCAGGCATCTTTGTAACTTTTGATACTGTGTCAAATACCAAATTACCAAATTGAATATCAAATCCATTCGAAGGATAAAGATTATTGCTTCCGTTTCTGAACCATACAACAACCTGATCAATACTGGAAGCTGCATATTCCTGACCTAAATCTACTTCAAAATATCCAGGTGTATTAATTCCTTCGTAATTTCCGTTCCACTTATCCCATACGCCATCGGTAAGTGAGCCAACTCCCGTACCTTCTTTATGGCTGCTTACTGAAGCTGTCTTCTTGAACGCTAAATTTCTGTCAGTTTCAAGCCATGAAACGTACTTTGTCAGTTCTTCCTCACTCGGATCAAAAATTGCTGTCTTAGTTACTTTGAAAGTCTTGCCTTGCCCTACTATAGAACCTAACGCCTTAACGACTTTAACCTCGCCTTTTTCATCAGCCGTTGCAACTCCTATCCATTTTGCTGCCGCACCATCAATTGTATAATCAATTCGATATGCATACTGTTTTCCTGCCTCCTGTCCTTTGAACACTCTTCCTAATTGGAGTCCCCATTGCTCATTTGCATTCCACATAAATTGATACAGTGTCTTGATCATCTTGTCCATCCTTTACTGATGCAACTATGCCAGACCATGTATTTCCTGTATAAACATTCCATTTAGAAGCCGGCTGTTTATCATCACCAATCGTCGTATCTACTGTTTCGCCCAACGGATGCCACTTTTCTTCTGTCAAGTCAGTAAACCCGTCAGGGGCTGCTGCGCTTACCTTTGCCTGATAGCCCGCCATACTGGCAACCGTCATAACTACCACACATATGTAAGCCATTAACTTTTTCATTGTTTGATTGAATTTCATTTTGTTCTCCTTATATAATAAATTTAGGTTGATAAAGGTAACCTATAACCCTTTATTAA
>CAQBGY010000223.1:531-5890 GCA_948759685.1 uncultured Eubacterium sp. | reverse complement strand
AATTTATTATATTATAAATGCCCACATCTGCAAATGCAATGCAAATATAATATGCGATTTAGAGGATTGTCTGTTTATCTGACTGCACCAATATCCCAAACAACTCCTGCCAAATTTTGTCGTAATATTTATAGACTGTTGTTCTACTGATTCCTAATGTCTTGGCAATTTCTGTTATATTTGCATTTGGATTATTTTTTATATACTCCTTTATCAGTTCTTCTTTCGTTCCAGACCCCCGCGGCCTGCCTTCTGGAGCTTTCATAGGCAACCCAATATGTTTCATTTCTTTTTTCCTGCTTCGTGCAAGGTAAAGATGTTGCTGTTGCGTAACACCATGGTTTCTTTTATTCCGCTCTATCCTAATGTCCGTCAACTTCTCAATATCGGCAATCGTGAAATTATAATATTCCCTGTCATAGATTTCCAGTGCATTCCGCACATCTTCCTCCGTCAATGGATTGTCATGCTTCACACGGCGTAGCTCCTCATACACGTCATATAAATCCTTTTCCAACTTATCCTTCGGCACATCGCATTTGCAGGCATAAATTACAAGGCACATCATGAAATAATACCTGTGGCCGCCCTTAACCTTGCCGGCCTGCCGCAGCCACCATTCATATAAAGCATATCCCTGCTTCCCCTTGATGTCCCACTTCTTTCTTTGCTTCTGTCGCTTTACGACAACCCTCTGATACCACTCAGGATATGCCTCCTTTGCCTCCGCTCGCGTCAATTTGGACGGGCAAAACGGTCTTGCAGTATTAACACGGCTAATGGGATCTGCATATTCATTCAGATACTCCAAAGTGACCCTGTTGCCTGTTTGGAAAGCTCGCAGCATATTCCCATACTTACTGTTCATACTGCCAACCATGCGGAAACCCTGGTTAATGGACTGGTACTGTATTTCTTTGTTCCTTGACGTTGCCTTGTACTCCCACAAACGGAACGTCAAATCATATTTCAACGCTTTGAGCTGCAATTTGATATTCAGGAAAAGATCTATGGGCTGCTCAAAGACATAGTACACATGCAGCCCCCCGCCACTGGCAACCAGAAACGTTGGCATCGGCATCGTACGAATCCGCCCCGCGGGTGCGCCGAACCGAAGGAACAAATTGCGCAACTCACGTCCCCCGACACCGTCCAAGTCAAATACAAGGGCATTCATACTCTGTGCGTCCTCCAACCGGTTTCGCCTACCACGGTAGGACAGACCACTACACAACGTCATGGGATTCCCCTCCACATACTCCATATAATCGTTTTCCCAAGTATCCGCAAGCATGATCCGTCGCCGCAGCCGCCGATCTGTCCCTACGTCCCGCGCGTCCTGGTAAAGGTAAACCGCATTCGGATGGGAAAAATCCATATACATCTTCCCGCTTTCCTCATTATCTGGAAAGATATACTGATAAAAATCGCAACCATTAATCTCTGCATATTGGCTTCCCAACATAGTTATAATCTCATCATAGGCATCTAAAACCGCCATATATAACACCCCTCCCTGACGAAAAATCAGCTAACTCCAGCCCCTCTCCCAAAGACTATTACAGGGGGCTTAGATTATCAATAGGTTTTTTGAACACTTTCTCAGCAAAACAAATCGGCTAACTCCAGCCCCTCTCCCAAAGACTATTACAGGAGGGCTTAGATTATCAATACATTTTTTTACCTTTTTTCATTTTCCACGTTACCACACTACTACAACTTTTATTGCATTCTTGGCATCATGTCCACCGGAACAGATACCAATGGCTTCGTATGCAGAAATATTATCTCCCAATAACCGGTCCTATAATTTGCTTTTAAACGTCGATCCACAATCACATTATATCGAGCATACTCTTTCCAGCCTTTATTCCTAACCATATCTGCATATCCTCTTTCATATTTTGCGTTAATTCCAATCCGCGAAATCATCCATTTCTCATTTTCTTCATCATATCGAAACAATTCCTGTGTAAGATTCTTAACCTCCGGTTCCTCAAAACGTACAATATATGGCGTTTCTAAAATAGTTTCCCAGAGTACCACATGCTTCCAATATCCATCACTGCCTTTATAGCGATGTTCCTTCTCCATAGATGCAACCACAACATATCCTGTGTGCTCTTTTTTGGGCCTCAATTTTCGATCAGCATTTGCTCTTTCTCTCGCAATCCTCAATAAATTTACGTTCAATCTTCGTTGCAGCTCACATTCATTTCGTTCGGCATCTAATACATTTTTTAACTCTATCTCTTTTTGCACAAATATCGCTTCTACTTCATCAACTCTTTCTTGAATCTTTCTTTTTTCGTCTTGTACATTCCTCTCAGCGAGATATATCGCTTCTTCCGCTCCTCTTTCTGCCTTGGAAATCTTTTCAATCAGCTCTTTGTATTCCTCCTTTGTCAGAATAACATGGGTACAATCTGGATTAGATTGTCCACCATGAACCTCTTTGAAGCCAATTGCCGCTTTTCTTACAAACTCTGCCACGGCAGCACCTCCTTACAAACCACGAATATAGTTATCAGCTACGACACTGATACGGTTATGACCAAGAGCCTTACTGCAGATCAGCATAGCCGCCTTATCCAGTTTCTTTCCAGCTTCATCTTTCCGACAAACATAAACATCGCTTTGATACCTATTTCCTGTCCCACGATTTATCTTGTCAAATGGAATGTCTTGAATATCCCTAGCATAAGCCTTATAAATAGCTGTAGCATAGTCTGAACGATAGCTATGGATATCCGCACTGTTGTGAATATGCTGCCACACCTTTTCTTCTGCTGGAGTATTCTCAATCCGTTCAATAATCTGCTTTGCGTTCTTGCCGATGATAGGGCTTAAACGCTCACGTCCGCCCTTTCCATTGCGGACATGGATATACCACCCATTATCAAAATTACGCGCGTCACAGAGCATCTCAAGCCGTTTTACGGCCATTGGCAACCGCTGTTCCCCTGGAAGGCTTTCCATTTTAGAAATTTCTGCCTCAATTTGCTCTTTTGATACTATATCTTTTCCACGCAATTCCTGTAATTCTTTTCTCCGCAAGCCTGTTCCCTGGCAAAATTTAATCAGCTCATCATTGTTAGTTATTGAAAAGTGTTTATCTCTTACCCTGTCACCTCGGCTCCGCTTAATATCCTCCCTGTTTCGTTTTGGAGGCTTAAAATAATTTTCATCATCTGGATCAATCTTATATAACTTCCCCATGGCCTTAGCCTCAAGCTGTACTGTCCAGGCGGAAAGCCCCTGATCCACTCTGAACTGCAACCATTCATTGACATACTTTCTGGCACTTTTCAGAGTGGAACACTCTGGATGATTTTCCTTGATGTACTTGATAAAATATTTCGTATGCTTCCAGTAACTTTTGTAGGTGTTAAAAGAAAAAATCTTGTTTTTCTCTGTTCCACTGGCTATAGCCTCTTTTTTGCTTTCGCCAAAAGCCTGCATTTTTATAAAACACTCATAGGCTTGCTGATGCAAATCCTTTGAATATGACTTATTTCTTCTTCCCACCAGATGCCCCTCCTTCCCAAATTTATAAAAAAACATGCTTTTCCGGTAAACCAATTTGTTCAAGCCAAGCCGCCTCCTGTCAATCTCATTAAGGAATCCGACAATCGGCAAATACACTTTTTAACGTCTTATGTATGACTGGTTTAGGAACATCTTCCCACACTTTTTGTCTTGCTTATGTGTGCAGCCCTATTTATTTCAACTGGCAGTTAGGATTCTTCCAACATGTTTGTAGAGCATGTAGCTCTCCAGAAAATTTACAGTATTCTGGCTACTGTCAACATGATGCATTTATTTACTCATGCTTTCAAAAAGATTACTTGCACAAGGTTCATAATGTGCTTTCCAGTTCACAAAGGTTACTACGGCAAGCCTACACATCATACAGGAGCATCAATCCTATTAGTGGCTTCTAATTAGCAAATCGCTAAACCCCTACCTGGTTAATCTATCAGGCAAGACGCTCTAGGCCTAATTACTATTTATCCTCGCCTAGACGAGCATTTCATGCATGTTACCATAATTAAAAAAATTGGTCAACTTATTATTAAAATTAATCATATAACAGTTTACCCGTTCATGCGTTGCACTAACGGGTAAACTGTTATTTTCCGCCTTTTTCATTATCAAAAATTCCAATATGACACTTAGATTCTTTGAATTTCACAAATGAAAACGGTTGTGTTATAGTATAGCCATGAAAGGGAGATCTCCAAAAAGAAAAAAATATAGGCTCTTTAAGGAGGTATGAAGTATGAAAAACGATAAACTTTTTAGGAACAGCATTATCTTTGCAGATCTTGTACTGTTTGCGATCCTTTGCTACACAGCATTCCTTGGTGTAGCAACTGTAACCGGACAGGTTGTCATCTATGCTGGTGTACTTCTGACAGCTACTGTATTCGTTGTACTCTGCGATATTAGCCTGAGCTGGGCAGAACACAGAACCAAGAAACTGGTACACGCATAAACAAAAGATAATTTAATATTATATCTAATACACAAAAAGAGTGGCATTTTCTGCCACTCTTTTTTGTTCCCATTCTTCATAAATGGTACACAAAATACTCTTATCTTACTCCGAAAATTCGAGAAAAAATGCTCCTTCTTTTTTCGTATTCCGGCATAATTTTTTCTGCTGTTTCTTTTACAGCCTTTAGTTCTTCTGCCTGAATTATTGGAACATCTTCGATCTGACGTTGGATTGTCCCAGCATGGAGTGCCTGTGCAGCCTGTGCCGTATGCTGTGCAACAGCAAGTGATGTTGCAAGTTCTTCTATCGTTTTTGTCTGCCTCTCCAGCTGTTTATCCTTTTCCTCAAGCTGCCGGTCTTTAGCCGCTAATTGTTGGTCTTTCGCCTCCAGCTGACTTGTCAGGGCATCTATCGCAGTCTGAAATGTGGCAACAAGCGTATTTTCCCGTTCCTGGCTTGCATAAGGAATACCATCAACCGTATTTCCAGCATTGCCGCCAACCGTAAACATTTTACCATCATCTTTTGCGTCAACATTCACATTAGCTGTTTTTTGTTTACGCTGAAATGCCTGTTTTATCAAATTTTCCCCGTCAACACTTACCAACTTTTTACCGTCAACCGTTGATATGAACTTTTCTATTTCCGTTGACAACGGCACCTGTTTTATTTTTTTGAATACGGCCTGCTTAGATACGCCAATTTCCTCCGCAATTTCCTTTATCGTCTTCGCCATTTTATCCCCACAATCAAAATCCCCTAAAATAAATCACTATGAGTGCCTGTCCTAATCAGTTGCAAAACCAGGATATCTTTCCTGATTTTGTATACTAACAGCCAATCTGGTTCAATATGGCA
>CAQBGY010000223.1:0-521 GCA_948759685.1 uncultured Eubacterium sp. | reverse complement strand
GTGTGCTCTTCCGATCTATATGGCATTCCCTCATGCCTTTATAATTTCTTGAATTCATAAAGCAGGTGATCCTTATATGCTGGCGGCAATGTGACCCCGCTGCATAGCAGGGAAACAACCTTCTCCAGCTTTTCAGGGTTAAACCCCCTTATTTACTGCGAGTTTATAGTCCTTCTTGAATTGCCCTGTAAATCCCGGCTTAAGCATTGAGTGCCTCTATCAACTCCGACACGCTGTCAAACGGCCCTTCCAAGTCCTTGTCATTCTCTGCTACCTCCATTGCTGCATATGTTTCCTCATTTGGATCAAGCCTTACCTCGAATGGCAAACCACGACACCTTAAAGCCTGGCGGTAAAAAATCCCTGTGGCCGTACTTAAGTCAAGCCCCAGAGACTTGAAAAGCTCAGCAGCCTGTGCCTTTAATTCTGGTTCAATCCTCAATGTCATGTTCCCTTTGCTTGCCATACAATCCCTCCATTTGGGGTTAATAATTTATTATATTATAAATGCCCACATCTGC
>CAQBGY010000222.1 GCA_948759685.1 uncultured Eubacterium sp. | reverse complement strand
CGTCCAATTTCGGAGCCGCTTCTTTTTGTTACCGCAATCATTGTTGCTTCTGCCGCTGTCAGTTCATCAATAGCAACGCCGGCGTTTGCAGCGAATGAAGCAGACACCCGTGTCGCATCGGCAATATCTGTCAAATTTGCAGAATTTTTGTTTGAAATATAGTTTGCCCCGTCAAGCGCAGCATTTAATTTTTCAACACTTCCGCCGTATTTATAGGCTGCGTCAGTTGCTAGCAAATAATTATTCGCACTGTCTGCTGTCATATCGCCTGCGGATTGTGCGAGCAGGGATAATTCAGCAAGTTCTGTTGACAGCATTTCATAACCAGATCTCGCCATCTCTTGAACGCCAAGCAGGTAGTTTCCTGAAACCTGTCCATATTTACTCGCAACCTTAAACGCTTCATCACCTAATTCCCTGAGTTGCTGTTTAGTCAGCTCACTTGTCTTACTGATTTCTGTAAGTATCGTGTCATTCATTTTCAACGTGTTTAAAGACTGACGGAATTTATTTACAGCAACAAATGCTAAACCAAAATAATTTCCTACTTTAATGATGTTTCCAAGCATTCCTTTGATTCTGTCAGTCGTGCTCACTGCTGCATATCCTGTCGCCCTCACACCTGATGTAAATACCTGTAACTGGTCTGTCGCATTCCTTAATTCATCCCTGTTCGTGACAGAACTGATCACTGTACGCAGCCTTTCAGCCTCACTAAGCCAGTATGACGATTCATTTATCTTTGTATGTTTATTGGTAAATGCCGTGAGCTGATTCAACAGCTTTTCCCTTTTCAAATCAATGTTCACACTGATAGGACTTCTTTCCGCAACCTCCCTCGCCTGCGCAACAGCCCTTCTTACCTGTGCAGTCAGTCTTTCCCCATTGCTGTTGAAATTGAGATTGATATCCCTTGCAGAAACATTTCTCAATGCGTTATTTATTTCCCTGTTTAACTGGCGGTTATCAATTTTCGCCTGTAACCTTATCTGTCTCAATTGGGCTTCAAGCTGTTTTATTGTCTGGTTTAACTCTGATTTCGTTGTCCCTTTTGCAAGTGTGGCAGTCAGTTTTAATTTTCTGACCACCTTTTCCAAATCCTTAATATTGGTGTTTATCTGTGTCTTACTTTTTTGTTCATCCAGCAAAGCCACCAGTTTTATTAAAAATTCATTATTGTTATTACTCAATATTTTGTTTCCTCCTCGTTTTTGGACATAATAAAAGAGAGATTGTTTAAACCTCTCTCGTTACTTCATTATAAAATATGCATTCTAAAATTTTCTTTGGCATCTTACACATACACGGTTATAACCATTCGTCATAAATCCTGTTAAAAGACTAAACTTTTTAGGAACCATTTGAATTTCTGTACTATGACAGTATGGGCACTGTACTTTCGGCACAGACTTTTTCTCTGGAAATGCATCTGGTACATATTTTCGTAACTCCTGTTTGGCAGCATCACTTTTTCCATTTACATCTCTTGGTGGAGCTTTAAACTCTTTAATAAGGTAAAAAGTGTCTCCATGTTTTTCTAAATCAATTGGTTTATCTTCTAAACAGGTACTTGAACTATTCTTAAATCCATAATAATACCAAGTTATCCAGTCGGCATGATCATCAACATTTTCACCATTTCCAATATCTAATGGCTTACCACACACTAAACAAATATTTTCACTATTCCTTTGTTTTAATATATCCTCATTCAGTGCCGATTGGCAGTGCGGACATAAGATGGTACGTCCCATATCACACCTCCCATACAATAGACTTTCCTCATTACTTCATTATTATAATGTAACTTCTCTAAATCATCTTCTCTTTCTTATCCCAATTATACCACGCTCCCTTTCGTACTTCAATCATATAATTTACAATTTACCATATTTTTCAGTCCCATATTCAGTTTTAATATTCAGTTTTCAATAATAAATTCTACGTTTACAGTTCCATATTCAGTTTTTTCTTTACAAACAGTCCACACTTGTGCTAAACTATTGACTAAATAGTTATCATGTTGATTTTGTGCACTCATTTTAAAAATATTATTTATGAGTTCTAAAAACATTTAGTTTTTAGGATTATTTTTGATTGTTTTCAGTTTTTCTTAAATTAATATACTAACATTACAATCATAATTTACCAAATACTCTTTTACATAAATGTCCAAACAATACCTGTAAAAGATAATACAATTATTACTTAAACATTATCTGGTATTGATATCTGCTTTAAAAGAATATCCAGTCTTTCAGCATCATCCTTCTTAAGGTACTTGAACCCCGTCTTGAATGAAGACAATTCGCTGTCACTTATCTTCGCCTTCTTTGCTATTGAATTAAGTTTCATTCCAAAATTAATCAGTCTTATGAGTTGGATTCGTAGCAGATCCTGGTTCATATAATTACTCCTTTCCTTAATTTATAAAGCCCCACTGGTCAGATTCCTTATATGTTGTTTTCATATATTGCCTAAATAAAAGTGCCAAAAGCCCTGTAATATAGCACCTTTGAGCACTTTTATTCTTGTGCAATTTTTTGATTTTAGCATTTTTTGCAATGAATATTTTTTACATCAGTTATCTACTGAGGTGTCTGTTCATTACATTAAATGCACGCATGTAATTAAGTCCATTATAATACAGTTCATTAATGCTATTCTCTTTTGGCACGAATAACAGTTCGCAGTTCTTATATCCGTTTCTGCTATGATACTTTATTATCCCCTGCTCCTGTAATGTCTTTACAGCTTTCTCTATATTTTTCCTGCTCAAACCTGATACCTGTCCAATGCAGCTAAAAGTGACATCATTCTTGCTATTTTCCGTACATGGTATATTCAGCGGCTTATTCATGCTTTCAAGCCTTTTATATGCTACCAGATAAGAAAAATAGACTTTCCTTGCACCTATGTAGCCGTCTATAGATGTCGGAATCCGATGCTTAATCTCCGTAATATCTGACTTGTAAATATTAAAGTTTTCTGGTATACTGCCTTTGCATTCAAGACACTTTATCTTATTTTTCCTTGCCCTTTTCAACGAATCGTACCTTTTATTACTTGATTCCCTCTTTTTCCCTAAAAACTTTACAAATTCCTCTTCTGTCTTCTTAACCCTCTGCGTTACATCCTTTCCAGCAGCACGTTTAACAAGTTCTTCTGGGAACAGGTTCCACAAAAGATCAAAGTGTGAATAATTTTCTTCTTTAAATTCAGTATAGCAGCATACAATACAACAGTCTAAAACCATGCTCTTGGTACACACTGCACCCTTTTCATTCGTAACACAAAGCAGTTCACTCCTGCATTTATCGTAAAAAGCTTTGTATATCATGTTGTACTCTTCATTTACCTTTGCGTATTTATTTTCTTCTTTTTTTCTTTCATCAGATATACTTTTCTGCTCTTTGACATATCCTTTGAACAGCTCCCTGACTTGAACGTACTGTATCTTTTTATCCAGATTCAGATCCCTTGATTTAATCAAAGACTGATATTTAAATTCTGGCGCATTAATAGTAATATCCAGATTATCAAGCCTGTCTTTCATATATTTCATGATAATGTTTAATGTACATTCCCTGTCTGAAAACCTGGATTCAAATTCTTCTGTAAATGTCTCATTCTTTTTTTCTGCCCCGGCTTTAGCCCTGTCGTATATTAATCTCGCTTTCTCTTCCTTTTTTCTTTCTTTTTTATTATTAGGCAGGTACATCATAAAACGCAGCTTCACTATATTATTCTGCCTGATATAATCAGTGATATATTTGGGTATTGGGACTTTTACACCAGTTTTCACAAAATCAATAACCAGAGAACCAACTACAGACAGGATCTTTATATATTTTTGGGTTGTTTCATTCTGCTTCTCTCCCCACAATTCACTGATTTTATTGATAACCTGTCCGATGTCATTATCAAATCCCCTAATTTCGCTTTCAATGACAGCCCTTGTATCAGCTATGCATACCTCTGTAACATTGTCAAAATTATCATCCCTATCGCAAAGCAGGTCAGGATATATTGTCCTTGCCTTACCAGCTTCCAGCAGTTTTCTTACTTCACCCTCCAATATATCATTTTTTACGCCTGCCAGGGTATCCCCGTCTGTATCAGCAGAATTACAACGCAGTAAGTTTGTATCCCATACGGAAACAATAATGTTTGCATTCAGATATCTGAACCATTCTGATGTATCATCATTATCAACACATTCTCCGATCCAGTGTTCACGAAAAATATGGGGATTTCTCCATATGTTTATTGTGTGGATATTTCTTTTATTCCAGTAATCAGAATATACCCTGTCCCTGCCAAGCAGTCCTGTAACCTTCAATCCAAACGCATGCTGCAGTAATGCATATGGATCACTGCCAACCACCGTATAATTACCATCCATATACAATTTGCCAACATATGTTTTTTCCTTTATATTCCTGAGAGTCCTCTCCATTTTCATTCTGGTATATTTATCATTACATAATGAATGGTTCACTGCCAATGCCCTGTAATATGGTTTTACCGATTCCCTGTTTACTTCTCCGTCCTCATCTATCCCGATATGCTTTAAAAATGAAGTAATATCTGAATGCATGGATTTAACTGTCTCAACTGTCCTCCCACACAATGAATCCAATCTTTGCAGCTGTTCTTCCTCTCCCATGCACAGTAACTCGTCCAGTGTCTGCAGCGGCTGATATGCTGTCAATAATTCGTCTTTTAAATCTTCTGGCTTAGATGCGAATGAACAGATATTGAAAGTTCTCTCATATCCATATACCGGCTTATGAAATTCCCTTTTCCATTGCGTCGCTTTATCCTTTTCATTGTAGAACTTCTTATATTTAAACATTGATTCTGTTAGGATCACATTAAAATCACCATTATTGTAATCCTGTATATTGCCGTCTATGTCTTTGATTCTGCCTGTTTTACTGATTTTATCTACAAAATCTTTAATGGGCATAACAAATAAACAGCCTTTGACACCGCATAACCTTATTTGAAATGAACCTGGGACATAATCAAGCCCTAAGTCCTCTGCCCATTTTTTAGCCATATCAAAATCAGCAATACCCATACCATCAAACGGACATGTTTTAATGCTTCTTTTAATCTCTTCTGTGACTTTATACTGAAATTTATCAGTTTTATCTGACTCCGCATTGCATCCCTTTTTATAATCCTGACGCACAACATCGAAAATATCATCAATATCTAAATACAGATCTGGCACAATCGTACATTTTGGCATTGTTACCACAACGCTGTTGCTTGCCTGTAAACCATAATAAGATGTCCATTTGCTGATGTATTTTGTTTTGGTGTTGGGATCTACCCCGCAACGCAGTATTTCATCAACAGCCACAAATAGTTTTTTACTCACAAACAATGCTTTCTGGCTCCTGATATGACTGGCATTAGAAATCAGGTGGACAAATGTCTCTATGGACTCTAAAAAGTATTCCTGCTTTTCTTTGTCGTATCCATAATTATGTATCTCTAATTCACCAACATTTTCTATACTCCTGTTATTGTCATCTTTAATGAGCATTTTATATTTGCCGCTTTTCCCAACTTTTATAGTGATAAGGTCTTTCAGATAATCATATCTGCCATCTGGACAATTATCCATCGGATTCAAATGTTTAATGATTCTCGTAAGCTCTGAATCGTCAATAAATATCTTTGACCTGTTTTCCTTGAACGGATACATTCTTACAACAATTTTATATCTGCCCTGTGTTGTCTCAACTTTTTCAAAATTGTTTATTTTAATCCTTCTGATTTTGCATAATTTATTTTCGATCATTACTTCCTGTTTTGTACTTATACACGACTTTACAACTTTATAAATGATACCCTTGTTGCTGAATCAACTGTTTT
>CAQBGY010000221.1:464-5900 GCA_948759685.1 uncultured Eubacterium sp. | reverse complement strand
GATGGGTCCGTGACTGGAGTTCAGACGTGTGCTCTTCCGATCTCTATGTTAGTTTCCAATGCAAATCTGCCCCCCAAACTTTATATGTTATATCCTTTATTCCTCTTGTTTCTTGCTTCCAATATTTAGAGTCCTGAGATTTTTGTTTAATATACTCTGTATATACTTTATCCGAAACCAATATCGGATTATACTTATATGATTCTGTCTTTTTCTCAAACGAAGATATGTTATGGATGTTAATGTTTAACCCATTAGTTGAATAATATAACGCATTTGCAAGTTGTTCCGCTGTTAGTTTTCTACTATCTTTAAACCATCCATTGCGTGGTTTGTAAAGAAGGGGTGGTATTCCTAATGGATCATAATGATAGAACTCCCCTGTTACATTATAAAATTCATCTTCTACCGTTTTCCCTGCAAAGTCAGTAAGACGTGAAGCAAGATTAGCGGGTTTACCAACCCAAACTAATCCTTTATTTTCAGCGTTTTCATCTCCTTTACGTTCAATGCCGACTTTTATCACTCGCATTTCTCCATAATCGATACCTATTCCACAATGAAAATCAACATTAGAGAATACCCTATTAATCATTTGAGATATATGGTTAATTGTAATGGCGCAATTCACCGCATTGATAATACAGTTACTAATAGGAAACACAACCATCACTCTGTCTCCTATAATATTTCTAACATATCCATTATGTTCTCTTGCAGCATTCAGTACCCCTTTTGTGAATGCAGTATAAATTCGCCCCATTGTTTCTGTATAATGTTTACGGGTCAACTCTACTGAATTCCGAATATCAACAAATAAGACACAAGTTTCGATACACTTCCCTTTTTTAGCATCTCCACTTTCATATGTTAAATCGCAATCAGATAAGGAAGGTACTTTCGAAGATGTATTATACGTAAAACCTTTTGTATGAACATCATCTATCATATTCCTCACATCTGATATAAAATCTTTTAATCCCATACATTATAGAGTTATAAGTTGAATAAATGAAATCAAAACGAGCAAAAATAGGAAGGAACAAAAACACCTCACTGATTTTTTATGGTATTTGAACTTGTTATTACAAATGGACGAATTGATATATACTTGCGAATACAAATCGTTTAACATTGATTCTTCGGACTGATTTGCAATATCATTTTTAAATACATTAAAACTTCTGTTAGATATAGTGGTGAAATGCAACAGTGATTTTTCAGTCAATCCGGGCTGCTTAAATAAATTAGTGTCTATTGTTCCTTTTATAACTTGAAGCGAGTAAAAAATAGAGAGGAAAATAAGGATAAACATTGCTGCCAGTATAAATAGTTGAACGGTGTTGATTATTGAAAATACACCATTTCCTGTTTCATAATAATTGTATATTGGAAATATTAGTTGTTGGTGTATAAAACTAATGTAATCAGAGGTTCACAAAATAGTAAGTACAATCCCTTCAATAGCCAATAAAATACTAGATTTCTGGTCGCAATTATTAATCCAACCATTTACTCTATCCAATCTCAAGGTTAATTCATCTTTTGTTATTCCCATAATTTCCAATTTTAGAGCAAAGGTACTACAAAAAACAACAACTACTGTAAGTGAATGGAATAAAGTGAAACAAAACGGACGAGCTAACTAATTAACCCGTCCGTTGATTGTTAATTTCTTATCTGCTCGAATAGTGTGAACTATGAGAGCGATGAGAACTGTGTGAACTATGCGAGCTATGGCTGCTATGAGAACTGTGGCTGGCGAGTAGCTTAAACTCGGCAGAGGACTGTTCCAACACCAATGATTGTTCCTGCTGCTGTTCGATTTGAGTGTCGCTGTTGGTTACCTTAGCGACAATCTTCTCACTAACAGAGGAGCAATAGCTTGCACCTGCAAGGATTGCAGAGACCGCAAAGAACAAGAGTTTCTTCATTGATACCTCCTTTTTTAAATTAAACATTCAGTTACCTAACACGATATATCGGATGATATATGTTCTATTTTCTTGATGTACGTACTATGAGCCTGTCTATTTGACTCAAAGAATCCCGCACATTGCCCTTTCAACACACAGCCATCGCATTCAGGGATATATATGTCTTTCCAATCCGAAATAGATTGCTGAGCATAGCAACGAATATCTTCGGGTAATACACATAATTGCGCATTGTAGATATAAGGCTTCATGCCTCTGTCTGCAAGCAAGAGTACCGCTTCTCGTAATTCTTCATTGTAATCGTAAGGGTCTATCCATAGTTCTTCAAAATTTTCTTTCGCCAAGCCAGTTGTTTCCATTTGCATAAAAGCTACTTGGACGACAAAAGGAAAGTTATGATAGATGAAATCTGCAAACTGAGGTAATCGCTTGTAGGTCTGTTTATGGACGACTATGCGAAGTCCAATACGCTGATGAAATAGCGCAAGGTTGTATAATCCTTGTACCGTTTTATAAAATGTCTTAGCTCCTACTATACGATTGTGCTCTTCTGCAATATCCGAGAACAATGGTATGTCTATTTGTAAATCCTGATACCGACATTTTGCCAATTTCATGGCATATTCCTTATCTGCGAATTTTACTCCATTAGAAAGAATACTAATAGCTGTTTTTGGTAATTCTTTTTTAATCTGATTTATCAACGTAAAGAGATTATCACCAATGAGCGTAGGTTCTCCTCCTGTTATACCAATCTCTTGTGTATTATTATCCATTAACGAGATAAGCCTCAGATTGAACGGCGTTTTATCTTTCTCTTGTAAGATAGGAGGTTGTGGACACATGATGCAACGATGGTTACAACGCTCAGTTACCATCAACGCATTGTGGTGGGAGTTAATTTCATATACAAATACGATTTCTCCCTGTTTATTAACAACGACTATATCTCCTTCGTGAAAATCGCTAATGTTATCCACTATACAGTAAGGTTTTACTTTGCTTGCGAAAGTTGCACACGCTGTGATAGTAGCTAAATAACCGAATGCGGGTTTATTCGTATCATTACAAACCAATATATTGTTGGAACGCCCAAACCAATTACCTTTACCAAAGGTAATGCGCCCTACTATGTCGTCTTCTATGTTATATGAAGTTCCTTGAATTTGTTTCATAACGCAATCAATTTAACCAAGACCAAAATATTCTGTTTATCTCTGGGTCATGTTTTTGTAATAACTCAAACAGATAGTGTATGATAGCTTTTGTTTTCTTACACATCTCGTTTGTCGGTCTAAAGCCTATCATATCGCCTTGCTCAGACATATTACGAACGGGGTCTGCACCGCAGTAGGGTTGGAATACACATTCAGCGCAAACAGGTAAACATTCATTGCAAGCGGAGGCAATGATATGATGAAGCAATTCGCCATTGAACATTTCTTGATAGCTGTTCTCGTTTACATTACCCAATCGGAAATAGTAATTTTTGAAACGTGCCATCATACGGGCTTCATCCGAAACATATACATTACCGTCATAATCATAGATTGCTCCTGCAATACCCACTCCGGCAGGTGATTGCAAATCAACAAAACCTGTAGCAAACGGAGTCTGCATACGTTTCAGTAACAAAGCAGCAAAACCTTCCACAAAGAAAGTTCCTTGTTTGTTCAATTCAATGATATAATCCAAGCCTTCTTTATAGTTAGCGATGAACTCCTCCACAGGATAAGCAATTCTTTCTTTATATTGCTTGGCAAAACCATAAGGATTAAGCGAGCGTAAGAAGATGTTGTTAAATCCCAAACGTATATATTCATCGATAATATCCTTGAAACGCCCCAAACTATGTTTAGAAGTGGTCATCAGAGCCGAAACACAATCGCTGTCACCCCATATCTGTCGTATCATAGAAAGGTTCTTTTCAAAGATGGCGTGATGGTCTAATTCTCGATTTTGCAGTGGACGATTCATGTCGTGCAAATCTTTGGGTCCATCCAAGGAAGTAGAAATCATACATTTGTGTTTTTTCAGATATTTCACCATATCTTCGTTGAGTAACGTAAGATTGGTGCAAATGACGAAATCCAATTCCCGTTTCTTAAACAGGTTTTGCCACTCGGCTTCTTCGATGATATATTTTACCATTTCAAAATCCGTAGAAGGGTCGCCTCCTTGAAATTCTATCTTAATGAAAGGCGATGGCGACTGGAATATGGTTTTTACCACATTCTTTGCCGTCTTTTTCGTCATATCTGCAGAATGGTCGTCTATGTTCTTACGGGCAACTTGACAATAGATGCAACTGGAATTGCAACGCAGTGTAGGCACAATCATATGCAGCGAGGTGAAATCACGCAGAATGCTTTTCTTGGTGCGGAACTTAGTGGCAAGCATCTGTACTACATCTTCTATCTTATCCGTTGTAGCAATCTGTTTAGAGGCAAGGTCGTAGAACAACTCACTATGTTCATCCAATTCACCGTCAACAAAGTGTTGGAAATCCTCGTTTGATAAGAAGATGTATTCTCCTACTTCATTTGTAAGGAGATATTTATTATCATCGAATCGTTCAAAGCGGAAAGGCAGTAATTGATAAGCCATGATTCGTTTATTTAGATGTTACAGGTTTGAATGCTTCTTGAACTATCATATCACGAATATGTCCGAACTGCTCATTTGTATTATGCCGAATCTGTTGGTCTATCAATTCGTTACAGAACTGTTTGGGTACAACTTCTGTTATTTTATTATTATCTTTCGACTCAAATATAACATTCACAAACATCTGATTATCAACATCCGTTTGTTGATGAATATAGAACAGGTGGGAAAACTTGTAGATAGCCGCTGTCAAAACCTCTTTGGCATACAGGTTTATATCTACCGAAACTTGAAACTTGTCCTCTGCAAGTGCTACGACTGGAAACTTCATTACTGCCATAACTTTATCAAGTCTTCCAGCTCCTAAAGACCTTACTTTATTAAACCGCAGAAGCGTGGAACTGCAAATGCTACCATGTCTAAGTTGGAGGTCGTAGGAAAAACCTTTAGTACGGATATGGTAATAGCAGCCCACGCTATAGCGTGAGAACCACTATGCCTTCTCTCGTACTAAGTCCGAAATTTCCTACGTTTCCAACTTACAAGATAAGCATAACGCTTCTTTCTTTTCTCGTATGTCTTGGAAAGAGTTGCCTCAATCCAAATACAAAAGTATAAAATATCCGTGATATAACGCTCATAAAACGCCAAATATCACGGATTCTGCCTTGATTTATAGTTTAAGTCGGCTTTGTTTTGGATTTTGCCGAACATTGCCCCCTTGCTTTAGCTTCTCAAACTGCTCCTTGAGCCATTCCCCGATAGGTCGCAAGTCTATTGTAAGGATAAGCCTACCATTGTTAGAGAACACTTTGGCTGTAACCTCTTTTGCCATAAATTTCCGTTTGTGTTCTTCTGAATATAGTTCACCGCTATATTCAATGGGCTTGCC
>CAQBGY010000221.1:0-454 GCA_948759685.1 uncultured Eubacterium sp. | reverse complement strand
CAATACCTTGTTCAACAAAGTGGTAAGCCTTGATACCTCTTTCTTGTGTTCGGTATCTTTCGCCTGTAATTCCTTGATGTGCTTTTGCTGTATATCCAACATTTGGTGGCTATATTCGGTCTGCATGGCCAGTATCTTGGCTTGCAGCGTTTCGATAGTTTCCTCGTGGGTGGCTACCGTCTGATGCAATACGGAGTTTTCCCTCTCCAAAGTCTTGACCTTGTTACTTCCGAAAAGAGAACCGACACTTTCGGCTATGTTGGTGGCGGCTGTTGTGGCAGCCCCTTTCAGTTTCTCGGTCTGTACCTCTTTCTTGGCTCGCCTGAGTTCTTCCTGTGCCGTTTCTTTGCGGTCTTGAAGTTGCCCTATGTCTGTTCGTAACTGCTCCGTCTGCTGCATCAAATCACGGTAATACTGCCGTGTGGTGATATGCTTCGCTTCCGAACCGTCAATA
>CAQBGY010000220.1 GCA_948759685.1 uncultured Eubacterium sp. | reverse complement strand
TAGAGTTTTATGCAGCCAAGAATGTATTTTATCTTCCGGAAAAGGCTCGCTGGTCATATATCAAGGAAAACGCAAAGCAACCGAATATTGCTTCAATCGTGGATAAGGCACTTTCTGATATAGAGAAAGAGAATAAACCTTTGCAGGGCGCATTGCCTAATAATTATTATAGTTCACTGGGTATAGAGGCAGAAAAACTTGGTTCATTGCTTGATAAGATTGATAGTTTTGATGCCATACTCGAATCGGCAGATGGTAATGATATCATAGGGCGCGTTTATGAATATTTCCTTTCAAAGTTTGCCATTAAGGAAGGAAAAGGCAAGGGCGAATTTTATACACCCAAGACGATTGTCAATCTCATAGCCGAGATGATTGAACCCTACGAGGGGAAGATTTACGACCCTTGTTGTGGTTCGGGCGGTATGTTTGTACAATCCATGAAGTTTGTGGAGAGTCATCATGGCAATCGTCGCAAGGTGTCGGTGTATGGACAGGAATATACCAAGACCACTTTTAAACTGGCCAAGATGAACCTTGCTATTCGTGGTATCGCAGCCGACTTGGGCGATTATGCCGCCAACACCTTTACCGATGACCGTCACAAAGATTTGAAAGCCGATTTCATTATGGCTAATCCTCCGTTCAACCAAAAAGACTGGAGAGCGGACAATCAACTGACGGACGATCCTCGTTGGGATGGTTATGACGTGCCGCCTACCTCTAATGCCAACTATGCTTGGATTCTCAATATGGTGAGCAAACTCTCGTCCAACGGTGTGGCAGGTTTCATTTTGGCCAACGGTGCGCTGAGTGCCGATGGTACAGAAGGAGAAATCCGTCGCAAGATGATTGAACGCGGATTGGTGGAAGCAATTGTAATACTGCCTCGTAACCTCTTTTACTCTACTGATATTTCCGTTACGCTTTGGATTATCAATGCGAATAAGAAAGGTCGTTTGGTCAATCGTAACGGAGAAGACATACATTATCGTGACCGTGAAAAGGAGATACTTTTCATCGATATGCGCCAGATGGGCGAACCCTTTGAAAAGAAATATGTGCGTTTCACCGATGAGGATATTCGTAAAGTGGCCGATACCTACCACAACTGGCAGCGAGAGGGTCATACAGAAACCTATACCGATATACCGGAGTTCTGTAAATCGGTAAGTGTTGGTGAAGATGGAGGAATTGCAGACAAAGGTTTCTCGTTGGTCCCCTCCAAATACATCGAATTTGTCAATCGGGATGAGTCGGTGGATTATGACACACGCATGAAGGAACTTCAATCGGAACTTGCCGACATCCTTCGTCAAGAAGCCAAAAGTCGAGAATCAGTACTTAATGTTTTTAAATCATTGGGTTATGAAATCGAATTATAAAAGATTGGGTAATTATATCCGGCAAGTTGATGTGCGCAATCGAGACTTGGTTGTAAATAAACTGCTTGGTTTAAGCATTGCTAAGCAGTTTATCACATCCATTGCAAATACAACGGGGACTGATATGAGTACATATAAAATAGTCCAACCTCGACAGTTTGGCTATGTTCCTGTAACTTCTCGCAATGGAGATAAAATAACAATTGCTTTGTATGAGGGGGAATCTCCTTGTATTATTTCACAGGCTTATGTTGTTTTCGAAGTCATTGACGAAACAGAATTATTGCCGGAATATCTGATGATGTGGTTTCGTAGGCCAGAGTTCGATAGATATGCCCGTTTCAAATCGCATGGTTCTGCGCGTGAAGTCTTTGAATGGAGTGAGATGTGCGAAGTCTTGTTGCCAGTTTCTTCAATTGATGAACAACGAAAGATTGTAGCCGAATATCAAGCAATAGAGCGACGGATTGAAAACAACCGCAGATTGATTGCTACTATTGAAGAAACAGCTCAGGCCATCTACCGCAAGATGTTTGTTGACGATATTGATGTGGAGAATTTGCCTGAGGGGTGGCGAATGGGGACATTGGGTGGTGTTGCAGATTTTAAGAATGGGAAAGCTATACAACCAATAAATGGTAAAATACCTGTATATGGTGGAAATGGTATTGTTGGGAGGCATAATTCCCATAATGCCGTAAATATAATAGTAATTGGTAGGGTTGGAGCTAATTGCGGAAACATTCAAATAGAACGAGAGAAATGCTGGGTTAATGATAATGCGATGATGGCTGTAGCCAAAAATGGAGCATTATATTATCTTTATTGGCTTTTGAGTACCCTTAATTTAAATAGTAAAAGTGAAGGGTCTAACCAACCTTTGTTAACACAAACGATTCTAACCCAGCTTGAATGTGTCATACCAACGCATGACGCAATTTTGCATTTTGATAAAATAGCAGAAGCTAACGAAATCGAAATAATAAAGAAGAGAAAAGAAATAAAAATATTAACAGAATTACAATCTTTGCTTTTGTTAAGGGTTGAATTTGCAATATAGAAACATGAAAGTACTAGGATTAAGGAATTATAGTAACGGCATAAGATATTGTATTCTTGAGGGAAATGACAATCAGATTAAATTTGTAAATAAGAATGCAGAAACCAAAATTGTTAAGCCTCGTGGTTATGACGGAAAAGAGCTTTATTTATGGTATCAGTCAGAAATTAATCGAATATTAGATGCTAATCATGGTATTAATGCGCTGGCAATCAAACAAAATGAAAATATTCCGAGTTGCTATAGCAAATTGAAAGATATTATGTTTTTTGACTGTATGGCTTCAATGGCTGCGTATAATCGAGATATAGTAGTGAAATCGTTTATTTATAATCAATTAGGCATTAGTTCTAAAACAGTAAAACAACAAGCTGAAACGATAGTTGGAGAGAAGTCTGATAAATATTGGGATGAGAGAATAGCTGATGCTATTGTTGTTGCAAATAAATTATTAGAAATATGAATTTAACCGTTGGAGACACCATATACAAATATCGACTAGATAAAAAACTTGGACAAGGAAGTTTTGGTCAGGTTTGGCTTGCAACAGATACAACAATAGAAAGCCAAGTCGCTCTGAAAGTTCTTCCTTCAGAATTTAGTCGTGTTGCACAAATATTGGAGGAAGCACGAAATGGACATAAAGTGAGTCATAATAATTTACTAAAAATTTATTATGCAGATGTTGTTCAAACTGCTAATCCTGATGTTGCAATTGTAATTATAGCGCAAGAATATCATAAAAATGGAACGATAGAGTCCAAATTAAATTCATTTAATTTTTTGCCATTGCCGATATTACTTAAAGCATTAAAAGATATTTTATTAGGATTAGAGTATTTACATAATGGCGGAATCATTCATAATGATATCAAACCCGGAAATATTTTATTAGATGAACAAGGGAATGGGATTTTAGCGGACTATGGAATTTCAGGTGTTTCTGTAGATGGAGGTGCAATAATGGCAAAGGCTGCTTACATACTTCATCAAGCTCCAGAATCGAAAATAGATAACACTATTGATATTCAAACAGATTTATATCAATTTGGATGTACTGCATATAGATTGGCAAATAGTGTGTCTGATAACACATTCTGCAATTTTCAACCTTATGTTCCTAGAAAAGTCGTTTCAATCATAAAGAAGGCAATAAATACTGATCGAACAAAGCGATATACTTCTGCTTTAGAAATAAGAAGAGATTTAGAAAAGCTGTATTTTTCTGGATATTGGGATATTGCCACAGATGGGACTTTAATAGGGAAAGGTAAAAATTATGATTATATATTTAATGTTGTGCCAAAAGTTAATGGGGTTTTCGATTTTGAAACTTACCAAATAAAAATAGATTCTGGAAGAAAAACTAAAATAGGCAAATTCTGCGCTACGAGTCTTGTGAAGAAAGAACTTGCAAAAAAAGAAAAATCTTTCTTTGAGTGGGTGATAAATAATGCAAAATAGAAATTTTATTAGTAGATAGTAAATAGTAAGTAATAATATGCCTGCATTCAACGAATCACAATTAGAGAAAGCATTTGTCGAACTTTTCAAAAAAGAGGGTTACGACTATGTGTATGGAGAAAGCATTCTGCGTGATACACGAGATGTTATTCTCTACGATGATTTGCGCTTTTATCTGCGGAAAAAATATGAAGTAGACCATATTACCGAGGATGAAATCAATCGGGCAATCGCCAGATTGGAAACTTCAGATGGGGGTAGTGTGTATGCAGAGAATGTAGAAGCGTTGCGACTTCTGCAAGAAGGTTTTTCGTTGAAACGAACCAATCCTAAGTTACCCAATCTTCATATCTATCCCATTGATTATACTGAATCGGGAAAGAACAATCTTTTCAAGTTCGTCAATCAGTTTGCCATTGACGGTGAGCATCATCGTATTCCTGACGGTATTGTATTTGTTAATGGTCTGCCTTTGGTGGTACTTGAATTTAAAAATGCCATCAAGCAAAATACCACAATAGAAAACGCTTTCAAGCAACTGACGGTGCGTTATAGGCGTGACATACCTAAATTGTTTCGCTATAATGCGTTTGTAGTAATCAGCGATGGCGTGAACAATAAAATCGGTTCACTTTTTGCACCATATGAGTTCTTTTACGGATGGCATAAGGTGGAAGCTACGGATTCTATTCTTGATGGTGCTTTTGATACTATGTTCACGATGATGCGCGGATTGTTCAGAAAGGAACGCCTGCTTGATGTATTGCATAACTTTATCTATTTGCCAGATACTCCCAAGGATGAGGATAAAATCGTGTGCCGCTATCCGCAGTATTTTGCTACCACTCAACTGTTCAATAACATTCTGAAACATTCACGATTGAATCCTGATGGTGATGGAAAAGGGGGCACATACTTCGGAGCTACAGGGTGCGGTAAGTCGTACACCATGTTATTTCTTGCCCGACAACTGATGCGTTCCAAAAAATTGAGCAGTCCTACCATTGTTCTGATAACAGACCGTACAGACCTTGATGATCAGTTGTCTAAGTCGTTTTTAAATGCTACCAAATTCATTGGAGACAAGACAATCGTTCAAGTAGAAAGTCGGGAGAAACTTAAAGAACATCTTGAAAATCGTTCTGCTGGAGGTGTCTATCTGACAACTATTCAGAAATTTGAGGAAGGCACAGGCTTATTGAGCAACCGTGCAAATATTATCTGTATATCTGATGAGGCACATCGTTCACAAACAGGATTAGGACAGAAAACGACTATCACAGAAAAGGGCGTAAAGCATCATTATGGTTTTGCAAAGTATCTGCGAGACTCTCTTCCTAATGCCACATACGTAGGATTTACGGGCACACCGCTCGACAATACACTGGATGTATTTGGCCCAATTGTAGACCGCTATACTATGACCGAAGCGGTTACGGATGAGATTACTCGTAAGATAGTCTATGAAGGTCGTGCGGCGAAAGTAATGATTGACTCGGATAAAGTCAAAGAAATTGAGCTGTTTTATGAACAATGTAAATCCGAGGGTGCAAGTGACTATCAGATAGAGGAAAGTAAGAAAAAGATGACGCGAATTGATGTCATCCTGAATGACCCTGATTTGCTTGCTAAGATTGCCCAAGATATGGTGGAACACTACGAAAAGCGGCTTGAGGAAGGTTCGACGGTGTTAGGTAAAGCGATGATTGTTTGTAGTTGCCGAGCAATAGCATGGAATCTTTATCAAGCTATTGTCCGCCTACGACCGGAATGGGTGGAAATCAAAGAGTGTATCGAAGAGGAAACGCTTTCGGAAGAGGAACGTAAGGAAATAAAGCCGATGCCACGTATTGCTATGGTTATCACTCGCGACAAAGATAATGATTCCGATGAACTTTATAATCTGCTCGGCAATGACGAATACCGGAAAACATTAGATAAACAGTTCAAGGAAGAGAAAAGCAATTTCAAGATTGCCATTGTTGTAGATATGTGGAT
>CAQBGY010000219.1 GCA_948759685.1 uncultured Eubacterium sp. | reverse complement strand
AGTGGGCCTCCACCTTCGGCGAGACCACCACGGCCATAGAGCTGGCCCCGGAGGGATATACTTTTTCCAGACGGTAAAACTAACTTCTCTAAACTGAAAATCTACATACAGAAACGGAGGTGTAAAAAATGTCAAAAAAGGCAGGAAAAGCGAGGATTACAGCCCTTTACGAGCGCCTTTCAAGAGATGATGACCTGGTTGGGGAGTCAAATTCAATCACCAATCAAAAGAAATATCTGGAGGATTACGCCCGTAAAAATGGCTTCACCGCCATTCGCCATTTTACGGATGACGGTTATTCTGGAGTTAATTTCAACCGTCCTGGCTTCATGGAAATGATAGCCGAAGCGGAAGCCGGGAACATCGGCACGATTATCGTAAAGGACATGAGCAGATTTGGAAGGAATTACCTGCAAGTGGGATTTTATACGGAAATCCTGCTTCCTCAGAAAGATGTACGCTTCATTGCCATAAACAACGGTATTGACAGTAATAGCACCTCTGAGAACGATTTTGCCCCGTTTTTGAATATAATGAACGAATATTATGCCAAAGACACGAGCAATAAGATTCGGGCGGTATTCGATTCACGCATGAAAGACGGGAAGCGTTGTTCGGGCAGTATCCCCTATGGCTATAACCGGGTGGAGGGAGATAAGCAGACGCTTGTCGTTGACCCCGAAGCCGCCGAGGTGGTGCGGCATATCTTCCAGCTTGCCAACGAGGGCAAAAGCTCACGGACAATCGCCGCCATACTGACCGAGGAAAAGGTCTTAATCCCTGCCGCCCACGCGAAGGAAAAACATCCAGAGCAGTACCATGGGCAGAAATTTTCGGATAAATACCTTTGGTCGCTCTCGGCGGTTCAGAAGATATTGAACAGGCAGGAATACCTTGGACACACCGTCCTGCACAGGTCTGTTGTCACGAACTTCAAGCTGCACAAGCGCAGGGAAACCGAGGAAGCGGAACAATATGTGTTTCCCAATACGCATGAAGCCATCATTTCGCAAGAACTGTGGGACAGCGTTCACCGCAGAATAAAGCGGGTAGAGCGGGCCTCCCCCTGGGGCAGTCAATATAACCGTCTGAGCGGCTACCTTTATTGCGCCGATTGCGGCAGACGTATGACCTTGCAGACCCATCACAGTAAGAAAGACGGCTCCATTCAGCACTCTTTCCGCTGCGGCGGGTACGCCAGCCAGATCAACACCTGTACGGCCCACTCCATCAGCGCCAACAATGTGGAAGCCCTGCTCCTGTCTGCGGTCAAACGGCTTTCACGGTTTGTCCTGCAAGACGAGGAAGCGTTTGCGGCGGAACTTCAATCCCTGTGGGCCGACAAGCAGGAAGCGAAGCCCCAGCAAAGCAAGCAGGAATTGAAGCGATTGCAGACCCGATATGACGAGCTTTCCAGACTTGTGCGGGGGTTGTATGAAAATCTCATGTCCGGCCTGCTCCCCGAAAGGCAGTACAAGCAGCTTTCGGCGCAGTATGACAGCGAACAGGCAGACCTTGAAGCCAGGATGGACAAGCTGAAAGCCGCCGTTGCGGAAGAAAAGACAAAGCCCCTTGATATTGAGCATTTCATTTCCCTGATACGGAAATATAAAGACCCCGCCGAAGTGACCGATATGATGTTCTCCGAACTCGTTGACAAGATCGTTGTCTATGAAACGGCGGGGACGGGAAAGGCCCGGACGCAAAAGGTCGATATTTACTTCAACTATGTCGGGAAAGTCGATATTGCCTACACCGAACAGGAGTTAGAGGAAATCAGGGCGCAGGAGGAACAGGCTGAAAAGGAACGGTTAGCCCGCCAGCGGGCCAGGGAAAAGGCATATCGGGAGAAGCGCAAGGCGGCGAAGATTGCGGCGAACGGCGGCGTGTCTGTCCCCCCGAAGGTCTGCCCCCATTGCGGCAGGGAGTTTACCCCGGCAAGCAACCGGCAGATATTCTGCTCTGACGAGTGCTGTTATCAGGCAAGGCAGGATAAGAAAAAGGCAGAACGGGAAGCGGAGCGTGGAGAGCATTATTACCGCCAGCGCAAATGTGCTGTGTGCGGCAAGCTGTTCTGGCCTACGCACAGCCAGCAGACACTTTGCTCCGATAAGTGCCGCAAAGAGAAGCACAATCAAGTTACCTTGAAAGCCTATCACGACAAAAAAGCAAAGGAGAACGCACAATGGAACACTTCATCAAAGACGAAAGAACAGGTATCAGCTACGAGCTTATCGGAGACTATTATTTCCCCTGCCTTGCTCCCCCAGCCAGCCCGAACATCGGCAAGTACGGCAGAATGAGGTGGAGGTATCTGAAAGAGCACAGACGGGCAATTTATTCTCAGCTTGTATTGTCCGATAAGCTGGCAGGGCACCTTGAAGAAATCGACCAGTCCGCAAACGAGATGATGGAACGGCTCATAAAGGACATGGCAGAGCGTCAGGGCGTGACGGAGCGGCTGAAAGCCGAAAATCAACTGCGCTGGGTGGGAATGATGAATAATATCCGCTCTGCCGCCGAGGAAATGGTCTTGAACGATTTGATTTACGCATAAGGCAAAAGGAAGCTGTCATTGAGAGGTGGCAGCTTCCTTTTTCGGGAAGTAATCAAGAAGTCATTAAGTCCCTTGTGTAGTGGAAGGAATTAAAATCAATAACACCTCGACAAATGGGAAGTTTTCTCTTATTGAGTTCGGCACACTTCGTCCCGATAGAAACGGTCACCCTTGGACACCGTAATCAGCTCCCCCCGGTTTTCCATAGCCTGGATACGCTTGGCAATCCACCAGTCGCCGATACCCAGTTGGTGTCGCCCAATCACCTCACCAATAAGCTGAGCCACCCGAAAGGTTCCATCAGGGATATGAGCACGAATAAATGGGTCGTAGAAGTCCTCCCCAACACTGTGCAGACGCCCATTGACAACAGCACGCAAGGGCGCATTTTCCTCTCGAAGCTGTGACCACTCCATAGCGATAGCTCTGCGAACATTTTGGGGGATTTCCCGCTCCAAAGGCAGATACGCCGCCCAGTCTCCCGGAGAAAGTTCTCCCCAGTTCAAACAGGATTGCACTGTGCCATCTTCCCATGGCATCCACCGGGGCATTTCTAAAGCGGTCACAGGGCAGTTACAGTCCCGTAGTTGCCAAAGCACATCATAAAACCCACACAGGGAGTAAGGTGCGTTGCTGTACCAGATTCGCACAGCCTCGCCGTGTTTTCCACCCTCCAAAAGCCGCTCTCTGTCCCGCTGGCGTTGTTCCCAAAGCATATCTCGCTGGGCATAATCGTCCGGGTCGCAATCTGGGAGTGGGAAATCGCCCCCCAACCAAGCGGTAAGCAAATCAAACCGGGCCTTCTCCACATCAGGGCCGCTTATGGGGCCGATGTCCAATCCAACAGACGGGCATAACACATCCCCAGGGTCGCCGCCCACGGGCCGCGCCCGGCGGTTTTCTGCCTCCCATTGGGCCTTGAGCTGGGCCATAGCCTGATCCTTCTCCTCCTGAGTAGGTTCTCGCTCTCCGTCACCGAAAATAAATCCGATTGGCCCATCATCCCAACTGGACGGCCCCCAATGTGTGGCCAGCTTCAATGACCCACACTCACTGTCGGAAAAAACTATTTGTAGCATGGTAAATACTCCGTTTCAAATTGCCATTTAGTTTTTCTCAACCTTAAATTCTACAGTTCTAAACTCGAAGCCGCTTTCTTCTGGCTCTGTTCCGTCTGGCCGTTCAAGTCCTAAAGTATCATAATACTCATTTGTAAATGGAATTTGTTCATAGGGGAAATCGCTTTGCAAATCCTTGATATATTCAAACGGGGTATCTATCGGTGCTATACCTGTCCCTTTGCGAATTGTACTCAAGGCACCTTCCACTTCGGGCCGAACTCTCCATTCCTGTTCTTCTGGACTATTAACAAAATTCTCAAACCTTTTTTTATCCCACCAAATAATCTGTTGCAAAATATTTGTATTACCAGTGGCGAGTATCAGCCCCAAGAAATCGCAGAAATTACGGGCAATTGGATAGACATTGTAATCGCAGCAGGTTTCCGGGTTGACGCAGAACACCATATCTCCAAAGCTCTTAATAAAGCAGTAGTGTATGCCATTATCCCAGCCAATGATTTCCGCTCCAATAGGAGTGCAAAAATACGGTGTTTGCGTTCCCGCTTCTAAGCCAATCCAGCTACCATCTATCTTCAAGTTTTTATATTTTTCATAAAGCAGGTTCATTTAGGTACCCCCGTAAATTTAGCGTTTGTCGAATCACTATGGATATAGTATACCACCAACCCAAGCGACATTCAACCCCCATCAAAGCACACATCTGAGCCGGAGAAAAGCACCGTAGCGATACGGTGCTTTTCTGTTGCCCAGGGCAGCAAAATCAACTGAAAGGAGGTCGCACAATGACCCCAAACGGAAGCAACGACACGGTTACTTTGGAGATTATCAGGGCGAGCGAGGTCACGCCCAGGGAGGTGAAATGGCTGTGGTATCCCTATATCCCATTCGGGAAGATAACCCTGCTCCAAGGCGATCCGGGCGATGGCAAGAGCAAATTCATGCTTGCGCTGTCTGCCCTGCTGACCGATGGGAAGCCCCTGCCTTTCCAAGAGGTAGAGGAAGCAAGCGAACCCATGACGGTGATTTACCAGACCACGGAGGATGATGCAGACGATACGGTTGTGCCGAGGTTTATCGCTTCCGGCGGCAATCGTGATAATCTTATCTTCATCAAGGAGAATGAAAAGCACCTGACCTTTGGAGATGACCGGCTGCGACAGGCAATCGAACGGTACAATGTCAGGCTGCTCATTCTTGACCCGTTGAGTTCGTATATCGGGGAAGATTGCTCCATGAACGACGCCAACAAAACGAGGACGGAGCTGAACCACCTTATCAAAATCGGGCAGGAAACGGGCTGTGCAATCGTTGTTGTGGCGCACATGAACAAGAACAGGGATACCTCCCCGCTGTACCGAACCAACGGCTCAATCGACATTGCCGCCGCCGCAAGAAGTATTCTGGCGGTGGCGAGGACGCAGAACAAGGAGAACCTTTCGGAGCGGTATATGGTGCAGGTGAAGTCCAATCTCGCCCCGACCGGCAACGCCATTGTCTTTGAAGTGACCGACAAGGGCGTAAACTTCCAGGACGAAATTGAACTGACAGCGGACGAAGCCTTTTCCCTTTTTGCCCCAAAGCTGGGCAGGCCGAGCGAAAAGGTAGACGGCGCTGTTGCGTTTCTGAAAGAGCTTCTTTCAGACGGCAGGCCGCAGCTTGCTGCCGAGTGCGAAGTAAAACTTGAAGCCGCAGGCTTCAAGAAATCGACCATCAAAAAGGCCAAGAAGAAAGCCGGCGTTCACTCGGTGAAGGAGGGCTTTCTGTGGTACTGGGCTTTGACGGTGGGCGAAAAACCGAAAGAGGAACGGCAGGCAGTCATGGCAGATGACGGCCTGCCTTTTTGATTGAGGTTTTAAGGGAGGTCAAGGGGGGAAAGCCCTTGCCCACGACATCTTTGCGGCGAAGCCGAAAGTGTCATAGTGGGTTACACACATTCGCAGAATGTTGTGTAACGGCGCTCCCCCGCCACCTCTCGGAAAGGAGGAACCGATGGCAAAAGAACCAAGGCCCGATATGAGCTGCGCCCGTGTGAAGCAGTACAAGTCCTCCGACATTGGGGCGGCTGAACGGCACAATGAGAGGAAGAACGAAAGCTACGACAACATCAATGTCGTGCCGGAGCGGATACCCCTCAATGTCCATTTCTGTGACCCCGGCGGGAAGTCCTATATGGAAATTCTGCGGGAGATGGAAGCGGATGGGGCAATCAGCCTGCGGGGGCTTCGGCAGGACGCTACCCTTTTTGACGAGATTATCATTGATGTGAACACGATGTACT
>CAQBGY010000218.1 GCA_948759685.1 uncultured Eubacterium sp. | reverse complement strand
ATTGTGATTTGATGATTTTTAAGGGAAATATTAGCTGTTATATTTTGTTATTAAATTCTCCGCTAACCCTTGAAAACACTAAGTTTATCGCAGGTGAACTTTCCCTTATAGTTTCCCTTGTGTTATATCTTCCCCCTGAGCGTTACAAACCCTGATAAGGGAAAAAATGAGGGAAACAAAATCACATAAAACATTATAACACAAAACATATGGGAATTGTGAACTGATTGAAATGCTTTCAAAAAAATGAAAAGAGGACAGATAATATGAATGTGATTTACGCAACATACAATATCCACCATAACAGTATTGACGTATACACCTATGCAGGTTATTTCTTGCGGATAGACTGCAATAAAGCAGAAGAAGGATTGAAAACCACTCCCTGCTCTGAATGTGCCTTAAATGCTCTGGCAATAGATGAACCACTTGATATACGCAATCCATCGGCAAGCCGATGGATTTATTATATCTTGAGGGAAATATGCAAATGTGGGTGGATGCAGAAGATTCATTGGAATTTTTGTAAATTAATAAAGGAAAATCTTAAAGGGTTTCCCACTTTTTCCTTTAAGATTTTCCTTTTAAAATTGTATCTTATTCATTCAGGCTAATATATGTTTGATAAGCTATTTGCTATAATTGTATCAATGCATTGATAGGCGATACTTTCTATCTTTCTTTTCATTTTTTCTATCTAATTCAGCATTTACAAAATTCATATGCCAACTAAATTTCTGATACAATTTCTCATCTATTTTTATACCAGCCTCTTCTTGCATGATTTGAAATCCATTCATTAACACTTCGCCACAAAAATGACAATCATTCAGAAAGTTTAAAAAATATAAATCATCAAAATCTTTTCTTAAATATTCACATAGTACATTGTTTTGAATAATTTCGGTCACAATATCTTTATCAATAATTATTCTTGGATAATTTGCAACTTTATCTTCTAAATAATATGATTTCAAAAGTGCCTCACCCCAAACCATTACATCATCTATAAATAATTGTCCTATAGAAATGCCTCCACGTAAAAGCCACCCCACACTATCGCTGGCAGAAAGTTCTTGGAAGTGTCCAACACACATTAGAAGGCTTCGAATCTCTTGAGTTCGTTGGGGTATCTGATTTGACAATTTTTTAGCTATTATAATATTATCCGAAAAGATTTTGAATTGTATGTCCTGATTTTCCTCAATTTGAACATCTCGTGTTAATTTTACCGAAAATGTATAAAGATTATGTAGTTTGTTCATTGCCAATTGGCTATCCTTTGATTGAATCTTATTTGTAACACCTAAAAGGTCAATATACGCAACAATATATGCATCTGTTTTTCTGTCATAAGTATCTTTATTTTGATTTACTAACATAATAACCTTTCCATCCTCCCCTATCAATAGAAATGTGTTGTTTCTAAAACTTTTTCTAGATTCACTGGAACTGTGGTAATGTGTATCAAGAGAGGTTCAGTTTGTACCTTTCTTGATCTTTAAATTATATTTTTCACATTCTGCCTCTAATTTGGGAAAATTCAGGCAGCGATTCCTGCCTGCAAATGGCTCATTGGATAGGTATTTCTTATACAGGACATTGGCTTTATTGCAGATTACCTCATTATTTGTCTGACACCATTCCAGTTCCAAAGTACATAACTTCTTATAATATCTGATATTTTCCCTATCTCTCTTAAAAATGGTGGTATCAACAAGTTGTAATTGCTCTTCTTCAATAGGTATCATCAGATTAAAATTTAGAACACCTAATAATTTTCCATTTACTTCAATTTTGGAAAAATCCATAGAGTTTTTCATATTCTTATGCTTTTCTTTTGGCGATGAAAGCGGTATGCAGTATTTGTGACTCCCGCAAACGATAACAATTCCTATAAAAACTCTGTTATCCTTTCCTGCCTGTGGCGAAACAGAAAGCACTTTATCATCTATATTATGTAGATTTCGAATATATTTCATATCCACTTTGTATAATTTAAAATCCGTCTGCATATATCTCCTCGTGTAAATAGCGTCATCAGGCAACGGCACATTCCCCAAAATGATCTACGCTGTTGCAATTTCCTATAAAGTGAAAAATGGCTATGCGTTTCTGCATAGCCATTTGTGTAGTAACTCCATTAGAGTTGCTAACGCTTTTAGCAGTCCACTTTGCGGTAGGACTCACCACTAATATTATAATACCATATTTTTAAAAATAGTCAACATTTTCTGAAGTTTTTTGGTATTCTGTAATCAAATCAATTGTAACAGAATCGAATATTTCAACCTGCAAGCGAAAATATTCGCCATTTTAAGTGAATACAAAATCCCTGGTTTTTGATATAATTATAAAAATATGAGAAAACCTATAAGACATCTCGCAATTTAGGAGGTTTTAGAGATGAATAAAATATTATTGCGTATTGCCGACTTGCGTAAAAAAGCAAAAGTAACACAGCAGGAACTGGCAGACAGCATAGGTGTATCATTTCAAACGATCAGTAAATGGGAAACCGGAGTCAATTTGCCGGATATCACCATTCTTCCATTACTGGCAGAGTATTTTAAAGTATCGACAGATCAGTTATTAGGCTTAAAACCGCTTGACGGTGAGACATATATTCCTGAAAAAACAGCAACAAAAGATTTTTGGAACCAAAAGCTGGAATACCTTTTAAGGACTCGAAAAAGTTATTGGAACGATGACTATACGCGCTTTCTTATTTCACAGGTCTGGAAGATTGATAAACCGATTTCTGTATTGGACTGCGGATGCGGATATGGATTTTTAGGACTGTTGTTGCTTCCGTATCTGCCCGAGGGAAGCACTTATACCGGAATTGATTTTGCAGAAGATTTGATCAAAAAGGGAAAAGTTCTTTTTGAAAGTCAAAAATTGGAGGCGGATTTCTTGTGTGAAAATGTTTTTAATTATTCTGTCGAAAACCAGTATGATTTCGTAGTATGTCAGGCTGTTCTCAGGCATTTGGACAATCCGTCCGCTTTTATACAGAAGATGATTCATTTTGCAAAACCGGATGGATATATAGTATGCATAGATGCAAACAGAGAATTTGAGTGCTGCGGGCTTTATATTGACGGCATGGATTATCAGAAGCTATGCAGGCATGAAGGGTTGGAGAAAAAGTGGCAGACTGAACTTGCAATGCAGGGGCGTGATTATGCGGTTGCCATCAGAACTGCACATATGATGCAAAAGCTGGGACTTGTCAACGTTGACGTAAGAATGAACGATAAGGTAGAGTTTATTACTACACAATATGCAGATTATGAGGAAACTAAAAATGATTTTATCGCATATAACGATTGGGTCTCTGGCATTCATGATGAGCAAAAGGAAAGGCTGATTCTCCATTTATTAACCCATGGTTTATCCCGCAAGGAAGCCGAAGATTATTGCAGCCGGAATATTGAAATTGCGGATTTCTTTGCAGAGAACCCGACTGCCGGATACACTTTTGTGAAAGGAAACATGATTACTTATGGAAAGAAAATTGAAAAAAAGACCGAAAAAAAAGCGAATACTCCTACTTGACATGTATGGTGTAATCATAAAGGAAAGTAAAGGATATTTTATTCCATACACATTTGAGCATTTTGACAAAAAGGAACATAACAGACTTACACGAGCATTCCGTGAGGAATGTTTATTTACAAAAGCAGGAAACGGAGAACTAAGTTCTGATGAATTTCTTTCTCTGTTAGGATACCCAGATCCAGCGGAAACAATGCGAGATTATCTGACAAATTTTTTGACATTTGATCAGGAGTTCTTGTGGTTTGCCGAACACAATTACCAGCAGTATGATTTTGTCCTGTTTTCGAATGATGTGAAAGAATGGAGTAAATATTTATTTGAATTATATGGACTTCAAAAATACTTTAAAGAAAGCATTATCAGCGGGGAAATCTGTATGCGTAAGCCTGAAAACCGGATTTTTACCTATACACTTAAGCATCTTCAATGTATTCCGCAGGAGTGTATCTTTGTCGATAACAGCGTGCAAAATTTAACTGTGGCACAAGAGGTAGGAATCAATACGATTTTGTTCAACAGGGATAATGAGGTTTATTCCGGTGATATTGCAAATAATTTTCATGAACTGGATAGCCTGCTATAAAATGTGATTGGATTTTGAGAAAATGATATGGAGATTTGATATAGAATGAAAAAACTTATTTTGATTGTAGGACCTAATGGAGTTGGAAAAACTACAACAGCAAAAATACTGTTACAAAAATTATCAAAATGTGCTTATGTAGATGCCGATTGGTGTCGTGCAATTAACCCATTTCCTTTTACGGATGCTACAAAATACGCTGTAACTCGAAATATTTATTCATTATTCAAAAATTATCTTCTGTGTGAGGATATAGAATATGTTATTTTTCCATATGGTTTTCACGGAGAACGAAAACAAATATTTGAACAAGTAATTAGCAGCTTGAGAGAAGACAGTATACCATTTGAGGTATGCCCTATTATTCTTAAATGTTGTAAGGAAGAGAATATAAGAAGGGCAATAAATGATGGCAGAGATATGGAACGAATTGAACGTGGTATAAAAAATACTTTTCATTTTTATGATGAATATGCATATCCCAACATTGATTCAACGTATTTACAGCCTGAGAAAGTAGCAGAAAAAATAATAGAAATACTAAATATCAAATTGACAGGAAATGAGGGATAAAATATGAATGATAATTATTGTTTTTCGGTAGGTTGTATTGTAAGAAGAAAAAAACAAGTCCTGCTTGTAAGACATACATACGGCAGAGCAAAGGGGAAACTGCTGATTCCCGGTGGATTTTGCCATGAAAATGAATTGCCGGAGGAAGCTGCTGTACGGGAAGTTTTTGAAGAAACGAGTATTACGGCAGAAGTTAAACGTATGTTGGGTATTCGTTGTGACAGAAAAACTTGGTATCTGTTATTTGAAATGGACTATATAAACGGCATTCCCACAAGTGATATGAACGAAAACAGTGAAGTCTTATTTTGTGAAATATCAGATGCCTTGACACGAAACGATTGTACTGAAATGACAAAAGTTTCGCTAAGAAAAATTCTTGATGACTCTGCAGATTATTTATATTCAGATATCGAATATAAAGCTCATAAAGGATCTGATTATACGCTTTATATTTAAATTACTATGTTTATTTCAGCATACTTTAAAGAGGGGCTGTTTTTTATCTTGCCCCTCTATTTCTTCGTTGTGGCATTTCTTCTTTTTGCTGGCATATTCTCCTTTGAAGATTTTGCATTTTTTCTTGCATGGTATCATTTTTTGCTTTTATTCCATAAATTTTTTCCCAGTTATCAGCTTTATCCCGATAATCGGCATTAGCTGTTTTAGCAGCGGCAAAGGCTTCGTAGAAATCATGCACCGTCTGGAATCCATACCGTCTGGCAATCCCCGACAAACCGACTTTCAAAAGGTCGATTTCCTCATTCTTGCGGTCAATTCTGCTTTGCAGTTCCCCTTTCTTCGTCAGTTTTGCAAGTCCTTTTAGGCTGTCACGCTCCAGTTCCAGCCCATTGCGTTCTCTCTCTGCGTCAAAGATAATCCCGTTTTGGCGGTATCTTTGGTGTTTCCCGCTCTGTTGTCTGCGCTTTGGTTTTAGATTGCAACTCCCGTTTTTGTGCTGATAAATCGATAGTCGGTTCTTCAAGAAGGTTATGCTCCTGCTTTGGCAGTTTATCCGTCTGCGATATTATTTTTGCCGTTTTTTTCTCGCTTGGTTCTGCAATCGGCTGTACTATTTCGTTCTCAAAAAACTTTGCCGACAGTTCCCTTGCCTTATCCAATACTTTAGAAATCAGCAATGCCAGCGCCGTAACAGCAGTCATAATAATACTTCCCAGACGTTCCGGCTGACTGCCGAATATATCAACGGATTCTCTGA
>CAQBGY010000217.1 GCA_948759685.1 uncultured Eubacterium sp. | reverse complement strand
GCGACCACCGAGATCTACACTCTTTCCCTACACGACGCTCTTCCGATCTGCACACGCTTATGCTTATTACAGCCACAAAGAGAATGTATTTGGTGAATGGATATTCGGTTGTCAAAGAGCTGCCCTGTTTTCGCCACACATAGGAAAACTGGGTGAGAGTTTTTTGTCCTCTCACCCAGTAGCCGATGGGAACCCTCTAAATATTAGATGGTTATAAAATATTTTTTAATTTTTCTCTGAGATGCCAGACACGGAAGTTGACTGCGCTTACAGATAAGCCGCATTTCTCTGAAATCTCCATGCTGCTGTAACCATCCATTTTCCATAAGGCAATCTGGATGGTAAGCCTGTCCACCTTAATCAAGACTTGATAGAGCCGCTGGTTTTCAATACTGTCCAAAAATTCCTCAACCGTTTTTGCTTCGGGCTGTGCTGTGTCCTCTGCCACTTCCTCAAGATATGTACCTGCATCCTGCAATTTCTCATAGTACCGTCTGTCGGAATTGAATACCGCCCAATCATGGACACGGAGCTTTTCAATATCGTTCTCACTGACACCCAAGCTCCTAAGCTGCTTTTCCTCGGCTTCTTTCCATAGCCGCCATTTTCTTTCTTCTCTGGCTTTGTTGTACGCCATAATCCGTTACCTCCAATCTGAATTTTTTTTGGATAATCCAGATTGAAAGGCGGAGAACGGCATCCCACGCTAGAAACAGCCCTGCGGCGTATTCCGACAAAAAACGACAAAAGAAAAACCGCAAGGGCTGTCGTGCCTTTACGGTTTTTAGATATATTGGTTCTTATATGTAGAGATTTGACTTCTACTTCTTGGATAGAAAGCCCCCTTGCACTGACAAGGATTTTTTTAACAGGCTGTCCACCCATCCCCGATATGATATATGTAAATAGAATTTGCTATTTGCAGGCAATAAAAATCCCTCCAAACTTGAAACAGGTTTGGAGAGTGCTTGTTAAGTCTTTCGGGCATAGCAATACCGCCCACCAAATCGCCGTTTTTTTTATTTGGTGGACGTATCTGCATTTAATTAAGTAAAATGCAGAGCCGATAAACTGTGGTTTCATTCATTCCACACATTCATCGGCTCTGCATCTATGTGTCTGGCTCTGTGATGATAAATACTTGCATATTTTTTGCGTTAATTATCGTTTCCCGTTTACATTTTGGACAATAAAGCGGATAGTTTTTCAAAACAGTATCTTCCCTAAATTTGTTATGCGTCTTTTTTTTGCAAATCGGACAATATATCCACTCGTATTTCATATTTGAAGCAACCTGCCTTTTTTTAACTGAAAAACGGTATCCGCTTGTTTTACAAGGTCGTTGGAGTGGGTAACAATAATTACGCATTTATTCATCTGATGGGCGCAATTTTTCAAAATCCCCGTAATTTCTGCGGCAGTATCTTTGTCTAAATTTCCCGTTGGTTCATCCGCTAAAATAACAGGGGCATTCGATACCAGTGTACGGGCGATTGCCACACGCTGCTGCTGTCCTCCCGACAGTTTCATTACATTTCGTTTTGCTTCATCCTCCGTCAATCCAAGCTGCTTTAATATTGGCAGGGCGTCCTGTTTTGCAGTCAATTTTACGTTTTCAATCGGCGTCATATAATCAATAAGATTGTAATTCTGGAATATGACAGAAACATGATTGCGCCTATGGTATTCAAGTCCCTGCTCCGATATATCCCTGTCATGAAACATAATTTTTCCTTCCTGTGGAATATCAAGACCGCCTATCAATGATAACAGGGTCGTTTTCCCAGAACCAGATGCGCCAAGTATCGCATACATTTTTCCTGTTTCAAATTGAGTTGTTATATGTTCTAAGACCTTTGAGCCTTTTTCATATTGATATGTTACGTTTTCACATATTAGCGTTGTCATCTTTTTCTCCTCCTAACTCATGCGGGATAAAATTTCACGCGGCTTCAAACGCATGACCGCAATAGACGATATCATAACAGATACAATGATAATTACAAATCCAACAAGATATAACTGTAATAAATTTTCTATGCTTACAGAAACTTCAATATCCGTTTCCAAATAATCTGTATTTTCTGCACCGCTCAATTCTATATTGTCTACACCTCCTAATGCTGTACTTTCAAACGATTCTATCGCAATGTCATCTTGCTGCACGTCATTCGGTTCTTCTATTTTATTCTGTATATCCTGCTGTAAAAGCACATCGGCGATACGGTTTGAAACCATATTACTTGTAAAAAAGGAAATCCCAAAAGCAACGATTGCAATCAGCAATACTTCTGTCAGATATTGCCCTATAATGTCTGTCTTTTTTATGCCAAGCGAGAGGAACACACCTGTTTCACGGACACGTGATTTTCCCCATAGAGTAAGAATAAGCGATAAGATTACAACGCTGACAAGGATAGCCGCAATCAGCAGACCTATCACCAGTTTATCCATACTTTCCAGAGAGGAAGCCGTATTTTCATAAGTTTCATTGTCCGTATCAATCGTAAATCCATCCTCTTTAAATCCAGGCGTCTTTTTCACTTTTTCGATAATTTCATCCATTTCTTCTGGGTCGTTTATGGTAATTGAAACTTCTGAAAATCCCTGAACTGCAGGGGTGTTCTCGATAAGAATTGCCGACGCTATATCTATAAACACCCGATTCTGTATTTTATTATAGCCCTCTATATTCTTGCCGATTTTTTCTGTTTCCATTGCTGTAAACAATCCAACGATTTCCAGTGTCATGCTGCGCCCATCCATAGACCTCGTTTTCAGCATATCGCCTATCCCTAAGCCATTTTTATCAGCCAAATCTTTACAAATAATTGCTTTCCCCGTATCTTTTTCTGTAATATGCCTGCCTTCCGTTAGTTTGACAACACCATTTGTAAACAAATTGTGTTCTTCGGAACGCCATAGACTTACCGTAGTCGTGCTATTCCCTAATTCTTCCTCCAAAGGAATTGTCCCCTTGAAAAAAGACAACTGTTCAAAATCCAGTAATGTTTCATCAAATGCATCGCAATATTTCACTCCTGCTATATCACGGATATTTTTCACCATATCAGAGGATAACTGCTCTGTGGAATACATGATATATCCAGTCCCTCCACTTTCATCCTCGTCCGATTCTTTATGCAGATAGGGGTTATTATCTGTGTAGTCCGTCCAGACATGAAAAGAACCGCCAAGGCTTTGACGCAGATTTTGCTGTGCTTGTTTTGTAGCTTTCCCGATAGACAATCCCGACAAGACAAAGGTTGCCATAATAAGCAATATACAAAAAAGCACTATGCTTTTCCCTTTTTTTCGAGTAACATATAACATTGCCCGTTTTAAAAAATTCATATTGATACCTCCGTTTTTTATTTTTTGAACACAATATTAAAATAACATTCCTATATGGAACGTATATGGAATATCTGTGAAAAATAAACGGAAGAAAAAAATCCTCCGAAACATCGGAGGGTTTTTCATCATAAATATATAGTAAAACACATTCTTTGCGGATTGTCTTTCGCTTGAAATGTATATGGAATAGAAAGTGCAGAAAAAATAGTGTCCACAATATACAAGCCTAAGCCATTTCCTCCTTGCTCTCTGCTTCTTGCATAATCAAGACGGTAAAATGGCTCAAACAACCGGGGGATTTCGGATTGACGAACAGGGACACATTCATTTTCAACAACAAGATTTCTGCCATCCATAGAAACAGAAATCAGCTTCCCGCTTTCTGTATATGCAACTGCATTTGCAAGAATATTAGAAACTGCCTTTTCAAATAAGGAAATGGGTATACTGACTGTAAAATGTTGTGGCAGGCAGACAGAAAAATTTATCTCGTTTGCAGCGGCAATCAGTTTATATGGCTCACAAAGGTTTGTGAGCAGTTCTGGCAAATTTATTTCGGTCGGTTTTTCTTCATTTGTAATATTCATTTTGGATGTTTCTAAAATTTCATGTATCATCTCGGAAAGCTGTTCTGTTATTTCTTTGCACTCTGGCAGATATACGTCATAGTCTTGATATTTTCCTACTCCAAGTATCATATTTTCAAGAGTGGCGTTTAAAGCAGTAACAGGCGTTTTTAATTCGTGGGAAGCCGCACGTAAAAAATCTATTTTCAATTTCTCGCTTTCCTGCACATACTTTTTTTCTAATTCAAGATTATGGATTGCCTTCAGCAAATTCCTATAAAGGCTATTGATATTCTCTGCCAAATCTTCAATTTCATCTCCCGAAGTTACAGAACATATCGCAGATTTATCCATTTTTGTCATGCGCTGCGCTGTTTCTGATAAATGACAAATATTTCGTGTTATGCTTCTGGAAAAAAGTGCAGCACAGACAATGGCAATCACGATACAACAGGAAACAGAAACAGGCAGGGCACGTTTTATCGTAAATGTTACAAACTGTGAGGCATCTACGTCCGTACTGACGAAAAATCCGTCCAGTTCCATTCCTTTCTCGCCAACAAGCCCTAAAGATATTTGCGGGGCAAGAACATACATGATGCCATGTGCAGTTATTACAATAAATATCAAGACGCTCAATGTATATAAAAATGTTTTAGGAAATATTTTTATTCGTGCCATATTAGTCCACCTCATATTTATATCCAATTCCTTTTACAGTAACAATGCAGTCAAGATGCAGTTTTTTTCGCAGGTTTTTTATATAAGTATCTACTGTCCTGTCAATAATAGGATGGCTGTCGCCCCATAAATCGTCAAGTATCTGAGAACGGGTCAGAACCAGTCCTTTATGCTCCACAAACAATTTCAGCAAGTCAATCTCTTTTGGAGTAACGTCGATTTTTCCATTGTCATCTTTTGCTGTATAACCTAAAAAATCTACAATTACATTTCCAAATTCGATTGTATCTGGTAAAATCCCCTTTCCGCTTCTTCTTAAAAGTGCAGTAATGCGCCGCCCTAACAAAATCATGGAAAAGGGTTTTACGATATAGTCATCTGCCTGTCCGTCAAAGCTGGAAACTTGTGTATATTCGTCCCCTATTGCTGTTAGCATAAGTATCGGGACAGAACTTTTTTCTCTGATTTCATGCAAAACAGAAAGCCCCGATATTTTTGGAAGCATAATGTCAAGTACAATTAAGTCAATCCTGCTATTGCTAAAACATTGCAGCGCAGATTCCCCGTCATACGCAGGAATTAATTTGTGTCCCGCTAATTTCAAATACTCGCAAATCGCTTCATTTGTTTTTCGGTCATCTTCAACAATAAGTAATGTCGCCATATAAATCACCTCTTTTTTCAGTTTAACACTCCAATATGGAGCGAATGTGAAATTTTAGAAAGAACATCCATTTATGTGCTAATTTACATCTATTATAACCGCTTATATAAATAGCAACAATTATGCAAATAGGATTTCACATCGTTTAGTAGGATACCACACCTCTGTAAAATATAAGGGTAAAAGTTTTCAGAGTACAGGTGGTGAACGCATGGACAAAAGAAACAACGATTTTGACTTTGATTTCAGACCGTTAGGACTGGCAATCAAAAAAGCCCGTAAAGCTCAAGGCGTGACCAGAGAACAGTTTGCGGAGATTATTGATTATAATCCCAGACATCTTCAAGCTGTTGAAAATGAGGGGCAGTATCCAAGCATAGAGCTATTTCTTCAACTTATCACAATGTTTGATGTATCAGTTGACGAACATATACATACTGAGGAAAAAGCAAAGAAAAGTTCTATCCGAAGACGTTTGGATGCTATGCTTGACCGACTGGATGACAAAGAACTGTCTGTTGTCGAAGCAACTGTAAACGGGCTATGTAAAGCAAAAGAGCCAGAGGATTGACCTCTGGTTTCCTTTTGCTCCGCCCAACTAATAGTTTGGGCATCCGTAGCCGTATATTGAGCCGCTCCCGACTGGATAGCTCTGCTGTTTGCAGGCATCCCCAGAGTTGCCCT
>CAQBGY010000216.1 GCA_948759685.1 uncultured Eubacterium sp. | reverse complement strand
AATATCTGAAAGAAGGAAGTTTTCTTGAGGAACTGGACGAACTGAATGTTGCTGTGCGTGTCCGGGAAACGCTGGCGGACAGTATTGCTTATATGGTCTTAAAGCGGTGCGGCATGGATGATGCGGAGCTGGCAGAGGAAATCCAGTTCCCTTATATCCATGAATTTAATACGGTGGAAACCCTGTCGCATATTGGGGACAGCATATCCGATTTATCCAAGCCTGTCCTTATGGAAATCGGGAAGGCAATCGGGGCGTATGACAGAGCGTATGCCAGAAATGAAGCATCGAAAAATTTAGTTGAAAAAGGACTTGCAAATACCGCTGACACACGCTATAATGCTTTAAAGCGTGAAAGCGAAACGCAAGACGCACAATCTACCACACAGACCGGAAATGCCGGGGAAAGGGGAAATAATGATGAATCTGACCTACGAGAAAAACGGGGATTATCTGATACCGATGTTACAGATGGACGAGCAGCCGGAAGGGACGCTGACGAAGTACGGACTGATGAGGAAGAATTACTTGCAGGAACACAAGAAAGGCATCTACACCGGACTTCTGCTGAAAGGGAAGCTGAAAGAGCATCTTCTGGCTATTCAGGAACAGGCAGAGCAGAGGATGGAATTGCTGACAGCGCAGATGGCGAAAGCGGAGGGCGTGACGGAGGAACTGAAAGCCACCAATCAGATGAAATGGGTGGGGATGATGAACAACATCAGGCACTCAGCGGAGGAAATCGTGCTGAAAGAGCTGATATACAGCCTGTAAATGAGGAAGAAATAACTGAAAATAGGGAACTGTCAGAGCCGGGTAATGAAGAAAACACATTATCCGGCTTTTCTTTGTCCGGGGAGGAAATCATTAATAGGCATTGGGCAGAGATAGAAAAAGGCATTTTGCAGTTTGATGAGTTTATGGAGCATAAATGCCCGGATATTGCCGGAGTAATGCTTTTTGAGTCGGATAAGGATAAGCAGACGGAATATATTAAAAACAGCTACAGGCATGGAGAATATACAGAGTTTTATGTTGGGGAGGAAAGAGCCGGGTACAAGGCAGATGAAAACGGCATGACGCTTTGGAGCGGAACATATCTGAACCGGAAGGCAGAAGCAGTTGTATCATGGGAAACTGTGAGGGACAGCATCGCCTTTTACATGAAGAAAGGCGAATATCTGAAAGAGGGGCAGACACCGCAGTGGGAGGAACCAGAGCCAAAGGAAACGGAGGTTTATCAGCAGCTTAGTTTATTCCCTACAATAGAGGAACAGATCGGCACGATTGAAGCGGCGCAGGCAGGAGAGAAATACATCATGCCCGCCGCTTTTTCTTTGCCAAAAGAACAGCTTGAAGCCATTCTGCGTACAGGCGGCGGACGGGATAATAACAGGAGCCGCATATATGCCAAGTACCAACAGGGCAAGACGCCGGAGGAAATGGCGGAGTTTCTAAAAAACGAATACCGGACTACCGGGAAAGGGTTTGACTTCGGGAACAATCCCATTTCTGTCTGGTTCAGTGAATCCGGCATGAGCATCGGCTACGGAATGTCTGCAAAGGAAAATCCGGTTGCGGTGATGAACTGGCAGGAAGTGGAGGGCATTGTCCGGTCTATGGTGGAGAATGGCACTTATATGGGCGCTAATGAAGTGTTCCTTGTGGACGCAGTGGAGCGGCAGAGGGTGTCAAATGACCTGTTCAATTTCTTCCGGGACGGTATCGGGGAAGTGCCGGAGAACATACCCATAAAGAATTATAACCACCCGGAAAGCATCACGAACCTTTGTGAGCTTTTATCCACGCAGGAAGGGCGGGATATTGTTTCCGGGGAGCTTTCCAAAGCGAAAGAACAGCTTGAAGCCGGGGAAAAGCAGATAAAGTGGCGGTATGTGAAAAGTCCGGAGCATCTGCTTTCAGAGATTGCAGATTTAAGTGTGGAAAAAAGAGAATATCCGGCACAGGACAGTGTGGAGGTGCGGAATGAGGATTTTATCACACAGGACGAGATAGACACCCGGCTGACAGGGGGCAGCGGTTTTCATCATGGGCATTTCCGGATTTATGAGTATTTCATGGAGGGGCATGATAAAAAAGATAATATTGCGTTCCTTAAAAATGAATATGGCACAGGAGGCAGTTCCCACGCACTGATCGGGAGCGATAAAGGGCATGAAGACCATGACGCAAAGGGTATCCGTTTGGAAAAGGGCAGTTATGGAAACCCATACGCAAAAGTCCTTTTGAAGTGGAATGTGGTGGAGAAACGCATCAGCGAACTTGTAAAAGCGGATAAATACCTTTCGCCAAAGGGCAAGGAAGCCTATGCACAGTATAAAAAAGAGCAGGCAGAGGAAGCCATGCGCCGGGAGCAGGAAAAGCTGGAGCATGGTATCCGGGTAGAGTGCAAAAATGCCATAGAACAGGCGATTGCGGAAAAATTTGACGGTTATACACTTCCGAGGGATACCGCCGAGGGCGTTATCAGGCAGTACGGGAAGGAGCGTGTAGAGATTGTCCTTGCCAATACAATCACGCATTTATCTCATGACGGGCGGTTTTCACCGGACAATAAGGAATGGGCAAAAAGCCTTGTGCCTTCCGCTGACTGGCAGACAAGGGATTATATCGTCACTTCCCACCCGGCTGTGCTGGACGGTTTTACCAATCAGGCAAGACGGTACATAGAGCGTGACAGGGAGCCAGAGAAGGCGGCTGTACCAGAACGGGAAGCAGGAACTTCCGGGGAAAAGGCACAAAATCCTGAACCGGAAAACAAAATCAGTGACAGTGAGAAAGCACTGATTGAAAGGCTTGCGGAGATGTCCGCTGTGGTAAAAATCTGCGGTGCGCTGTCCATGAAAGATGTGGTCGGCTGGAATGAGGATAGCGGGGAGGTTGCCATTGAGGACGCTGACAGAAGATTAGAGGGCAAGGCGGTTTATGATGCTTTGTTTTTAGAAGCCGCCGATTATGTCCTGATGCAGTCATTAAGCGGCAATACAGAAAAAGCGGTGGAGATGGACGTTCTGCTGAAGGAAGCACAGAAATATGCGACACGTTATGAGAATGAGCCGGCACAGCAGAGGGAAGAAAAAGCTGCGGAGAAAATTTCAAGAACAGAGCCGGAAAGTTTATCTGAAGAACCGGAGCAGGAAACAGCAGAACGCTTTACTGTTACAGAAACAACAGATGCCTTTACAGAGCCTTATGCGGTATGGGATAACGAAACGCAGGATTATTATGTGGCGGGCGATGGCACAGTACCTACATTTACTGCGATAGAGGAAGCGGATATTTTCTGCGGTAAACTCAACGGAGATTTACAAGGAAAAGATTTATCAACAGAGGATTTACTGGAAACAGAAACAGCTTCAGGAACAAAGGCGGTTTCTGGAAAAGAAGATGATTTCCCCGACATTGACGCACAGGCAGTCCGGGAGCGTTTGGAAAAAGCAGGAATTGTGGACGGACAGCTTGTAGACGAAAACGCCTTAGAGAATGATCCGTTTATCAGGCAGGTCATGGGTGACGTGGAAATGTTGACAGGGGAACCGGAAAAAGCATCAGAAAAAGAGCCGGAGATTGATAAGTCGGGAGCAGTAAATTATCACATTTCTTTTAATGAAACTGAAAACACCGGGAAAGGATTTGCGCCGAAAGAGAAGTTCCGCCAGAATATAGAAGCCATACGCACCCTTGAAAAGATTGAGGGCGAACACCGTACCGCCACACCGGAGGAACAGGAGATTTTAGCAAAATATGTAGGTTGGGGCGGTCTTGCCGATGCTTTTGATTCTTCCAAAGCGAATTGGGCGAATGAATATCAGGAATTAAAGAGCCTGTTATCCCCGGAGGAATACGCTTCCGCAAGGGAAAGCACGTTAAATGCCCATTATACAAGCCCTGTGATTATTCAGGCAATCTATGACGCAGTGGGGAAAATGGGATTTACCAGAGGGAACGTATTAGATCCCGCCGCAGGGATAGGGAATTTCTATGGCTGTCTGCCGGAGGGAATGAAGGAAAGCAGGCTGTACGGGGCGGAGCTTGACGGTCTGACCGGGCGCATCGCAAAACAGCTTTACCCTCATGCGGATATAAAAATCACTGGCTTTGAGAATACCAGTTATCCCAATGACTTTTTTGATGTGGCGGTGGGAAATGTGCCTTTCGGACAGTATAAAGTGTCTGACAGGCAGTATGACAAGCATAATTTCCTTATTCATGACTACTTTTTTGCAAAGACATTGGATAAGGTCAGACCGGGTGGCATTGTCGCTTTTGTCACTTCAAAGGGGACAATGGATAAGAAAAATCCGGAAGTGCGGAAATACCTTGCACAGCGGGCGGAGCTTTTAGGGGTGGTCAGGCTCCCGAACACAGCATTTAAGGAAAATGCGGGTACGGAGGTCACTTCGGATATTCTGTTTTTAAAGAAGCGTGACCGGGTAATGGATATAGAGCCGGACTGGGTGCATCTGACGGAAAAAGACGGCATTGTGATGAACCAGTATTTTGCAGACCACCCGGAGATGGTATTGGGAAAAATGGAGATGGTTTCCGGGGCGCATGGCATGGAAAGCGCCTGCCTGCCGGACACTTCCCTTCCTTTGTCAGCACAGCTTAAAAATGCGCTTTCCCATGTGGAGGGCAGCATCGAGCAGGCGGATTTCAACGAAATTGACGATGAACTGGCAAAGGAGAACATACCCGCCGATCCGGACGTGAAGAATTACAGCTATACGGTTGTGGACGATACCGTATATTACCGGGAAAATTCCATTATGAAGCCTGTGGACGTGTCGGAAAAGGCAGAACAGAGGATTAAGGGTATGGTGGCAATCCGGGACTGCACACAGGAGCTGATAAATTTCCAGTTGGAAGAATACCCGGAGGATATGATTCAAAACAAGCAGACGGAGTTAAACCAGTTATATGATGATTTCTCCAAGAAATTCGGTCTTATCAGTTCACAGACCAATAAAAGGGCGTTCAATCAGGATTCCAGCTACTGCCTGTTATGTTCCCTTGAAAGGCTGGACGATGAGGGGAACTTCATCGGCAAGGCGGATATGTTCACGAAACGAACCATTAAGAAGCAGGAAGTTGTGACGAGCGTGGACACAGCCAGTGAAGCGCTGGCGGTATCTTTAAGCGAAAAGGCAGGCGTGGATTTAGCCTATATGTCACAGCTTGCGGATAAAAGTGAGGAAGAAATCACAAAGGAGCTTGCCGGGGTAATCTTCCAGAACCCGGTCACAGAGGAATGGGAAACCGCAGACGAGTATTTAAGCGGGAACGTGCGGGAGAAGCTGTCAGTGGCGAGAACCTTTGCAGAAAACCACCCGGAATATGCCATTAACGTGTCCTCACTGGAAAGCGTACAGCCGAAGGAGCTTGACGCATCGGAGATTGAGGTGCGTATCGGCGCAACATGGATTTCCACAAAATATATTGAGGACTTCATGCGTGAAACCTTTGAAACGCCGGAGTACCTGTTTGACCGTAAGACAATGGGCGTACAGTTTTCCAATGTGACCGGGCAGTGGAACGTGAAAGGGAAAAATGCGGACAGGGGAAATGCCCTTGTCAACATGACTTATGGCACAAGCCGGGCAAATGCTTACAGGATTTTAGAAGATTCCCTGAACCTTCGTGACACCCGCATCTTTGATGTGGTTACAGAGGACGGGAAAGAAAAGAGAGTCCTTAATAAAAAGGAAACCATGCTTGCAAGCCAGAAACAGGAAGCGATACGGGAAGCCTTTAAGGATTGGGTATTTCGTGATCCGGAGCGCAGGCAGGACTTATGTGCAAAGTATAACGAGCTTTTCAATTCTACCAGACCGAGGGAATATGACGGTTCACACTTAAAATTCCCCGGCATGACGCCGGACATCATACTCAGACCGCACCAGCTTAACGCTGTGGCGCATCAGCTATACG
>CAQBGY010000215.1:4267-5971 GCA_948759685.1 uncultured Eubacterium sp. | reverse complement strand
TTTTTGCCGGATTGATATTCCCTTCTGATGTAAGCATCGCCAAGACATACGTTCCTGAGTCGGCAGAAGTCACAAAAAATGTAACAATCAAAGCCAACGTCAATCCGGAAATAATAACCCCCAGTGGATACTCTGATAAAACAACAAATAAACCCGTCTCCGGCGAAGCAGCAATATTAGTTAAGTTTTCAGTTGTTAATCTGCCATCCTGTCCAAACGAAATTCCTAAAGTTCCCCATACTGAAAACCAAATAATTGATGCTAATGTAGGCGCTAAAACAACACCTAATATAAATTCTCTAATCGTCCTCCCTTTAGATATTCTTGCAATAAATATTCCAACAAATGGTGCCCAAGCAACCCACCAGGCCCAATAGAATATTCTCCAACTACTCAACCAAGAATTATCACCATATGTCTCAATTGCAAGGCTATCCTGAATTATGTTTGATAAATAACCTCCTAAACCAGAAGTAAGATTATTCAAAATATCAAGTTTGGGTCCTATCAAAAAGCAAAATACCGTCAAAAAAATCGCTAAGATTAAATTTACATTCGACAGAAGTTTTACTCCCTTATTTATTCCAGATACTGCAGAAATAATAAAAATAATTGTTACTAAAACAATTATTACTATTTGTATAGATACATTGTTAGGAACATTCATCAGATAATTCAAACCACTATTGACTTGCAAAACGCCCAAACCTAACGATGTAACTATTCCTGCTATCGTTGCAAATACCGCTAAAAAATCGACTATCTTTAAAACAATTCTATTTGTTATTACATTTGATATAGTTGAGCTAATAAGCCCTGACTTTTCTCTTTTAAATTTAAAATACGCCACAGTCAGTCCTACAATCGCATAACAAGCCCATGGATGAATCCCCCAATGCATAAATACAGTTCTAAAGGCAAACTTTGATGCATCTATGGTTCCTCCCTCGCAGCCTAATGGATTAATATAATGTGATATTGGTTCTGAAACTCCCCAAAAGACAAGTCCTACACCCATTCCTGCGCAAAAAAGCATTGCAAACCATGATTTATTACTGTATTCAGGTTTGTCCTCTTTTTTTCCGAGTTTTATGTTTCCATACCTTGAAAAAGCAACACAGACAGATACTATAACAAATAAAAGCATCGCAATTAAATATAGCCATCCAAAATATGTTGTACATACACTAAACAATTCATTTGTTATCATCTTAAATTTATCCAGATTTATAATAGCGAACAGAACTATAGATATCATAAATATTATAGAACCCAAAAATAATTTATTCTTTTTTAAAAAATTCACTTTTTTATTACTTTTCATTTCTAAAGCCACTCCTTAAATTATTTCATACACTATAATCACCATATAAATGTTCACAGACACTTCAACGTTTGTGCCTTGACCTTTGCTTTGAATGGCAATAACACCACCAATGCAAACTATAATTCTTTCATATGGATTTTGCAGCGTTGTGCAAAATTTTATGCAGAACAGTTACAAATCTACTTACTTAATTTCAATTATTTTTTACAAATAACTTCTGATAGTATGTATCTGGAATATCCTTCTGCTCATCTGTGAATTTATAACTCAACTTATGGAATGGCGTTTGCCCCAAAATACACTCGAACATCTTTTCATCATATTTATCAAATAATCTTAGTAATAATATATGAGGTGTTGCATTACTATATGGTATC
>CAQBGY010000215.1:0-4257 GCA_948759685.1 uncultured Eubacterium sp. | reverse complement strand
CACCTTTTTCCAATCATCTTCATAATATTCAATAACTATCTGGAAAAAAATCATGCAAGAGAAAATAGTCCACCATATCATTATGATTTTTCCAATATTCATAGCACAAATATCTCACTGCCATTAAAATTTTATTATTAGTGCATCCGCACATATACCAGCTGGACAAAACAGTAGCATGTCCATCTCTGCCTGGTTTTAAGTTCTGATAGAAAAACAAGTCTGAATCAAAAAAATAGTCTGGTATTTGATTCCTTTTTCTTGTACACAATACAGTCGAGTCGATCCATGTTCCGCCATATTTGATCAACAACTCAAGGCGCAACAGATCTGTCATATGAGTATGGGTAATCTGCCCACTTCTCCACTTTTCATAAATATAAGCAGGAAACTTAACATACTCTTCAATATTATCAGATGTCAGAAGGATAATTTCTCTATCTGTGAGGTTATCCCGTAATGACTGATAACATCTTTTAACCACTTCAGGAGCATTCTCTATTCCTTGAAACCAGCAAACCCATACTTTATTACTCTGCTTCTGTGGCAAACTACTATCATATTCTTTGTCAAACTGTTTCAACGAACCTATGTATTTTTTATAAAGCTTCTGTTCTGTCTTTAATATTGTTGATAATCTTAATATTTCTAAAGCCGTTCTGCTTTTACCTAGTAAAACAAACTCTGCCATAGCCGTAAATAACGCTCCACTCTTTGCATAACGTTTTATCAGCTGCATTCCACCCTGTCTCTTAAAAATATCACTAAGTTTTGGCATATATCCAACTCCATTTATAATTAATAAACCCATTCTTACAACCACAACCTTCTTTGTTTTCAAAACAAACATTGTCATAACAAAATTCTCTTTAGTATAATCATTCTGTATTTACTATCCTGTCTCATTACTGTTACTCATTGCCTTGTAAAAGTAAGGCATTCTGTGATTTGAATGATGGTCATAATCAGTTCATGGCATTTCACTACTATCACCATATAAGATTAATAATAAAAAATAATGTCCGTTTAAATACACCATGTATTTCGTCCTTACATAAGACATATGTTTTTTTGTATTCTTGCGCAATATATCTTTTTGCTTCGACCCTATTACCTTGCTCAATTCTTTTTACATCTTTGTAGTAGGCAATTATCGTATTTTTACAAAAAACATTGCCTGCATATCGAAGTAATTCCGCATTACCTATTTGGTGATAGTAATATACAACAGAAGCATCAGCATCTATACCGTCCTTAAGTTTTCTTAAGCTCAAAGAAGACTCATTCATAATGCTACCTAGCCTAACTCTATAAAGATAAAGAGATTCATTAGTGATAGCAATACTATTAGCTAATAAAAATAACTTATACGTGACAAAAGTATCCTCGTAAATTCTTCCTATCGGATAGTGTAGTTCATTAAAAACCGACCTATGATATAACTTGTTCCATGCCGTAAATCCTATAGCGACATCTTTACCTTCATAAATGCGCTTAATTAGCGTTTGGGCAGAAATAACTTCTATATTGCTATCACTAGAACAAACTGTAACATTATCAATTGCTGAAAATTTCACAAATGAACATGCACTAATCAAAACATTTTTTTCACTACATAAGGAGTAAAGTTTTTCTATAAAAAAGGGCATTAAAATATCATCTGAATCAACCAAAGCTATATACTCACCCATAGCATTTTCTATACCAACATTACGAGCTTCTGAAAGACCTCCGTTAGACTTGTGAATCACTTTTACCCTTTCATCAACGTTCTTATATTCTTCACAGATCTTGGGGCTGTCATCTGTTGCCCCGTCATCAACCAATATTATTTCCAAATTTCTATAAGTCTGTCGTCTCACAGACTCAATGCACTCCCTTAAATAGCCTGCGACATTATATATTGGGAGTATAACTGAGATTAATGGCACATCCATAATAAAAACTCCTCATACTTACTTATTGTCAACCTCTTATTTCCATATTTTTCATGACAGCACTCATATTTTGGAATGTGCAAAAACATGTCTACACTTCCACAATAGACTTTAACATATATTCTATTCTCATTTATTTCTCAAGTGTAATGCCTAGATGATTTAATATTCGTGCAGATGAATTTCCATCATTATGTGTATGCATTAATGGTAATGTTTTTTTTCTTTCTTCCTTATAAAAATCAATGTTCTCTATACATTCTTTCATACATTTAAATAATTGTTCTTCATCATACGCATGCAATCCCACAAAATAATTATGTGGATTTTCAATGCTAAACCCTCGACTATTTCTATAATCTTCATAATCATCCATCGTATATATTATTGGTCGATCAAGCAACATATAATCCGTCGATATTGATGAATAATCCGTAATCAAGCAGTCTGTTAACATAACAAATTGATATAATAATACATTATGTTTTTGTATATCTTCATCCTTTAATATATAAATATTTTGATATCTTTTTTTAAAAAAATTCAACGAAGCTTGAAGATGGTGAACCTTAAATATGCACAAAGCATTTTCCTTTTTTAAAAAATCATCAAATGTTACCAAGCTTTCTTCATCATAAAGAATTGGAAGTCCTGTTTCACTGGAAAAATAATCCTCATCAATACTTTTACATGAGCTTCGTCTAAAAGTGGGCATCCATAAAAACACTTTTTTAAAACTATCAAAGTTTAAGTGTTTCATTAATTTTCTTTGATTTGTATTTATTTCTTGAAAAAAACAATCCAGCCTTGGGTAGCCTAAATCAATTATTTTTTCAATATCGCAATTACACCACATTGAAACTGGATAACTATACAACTTTCCTGTCACATATATTTCATCTGCCAAACATTTCGAACTAGATGTTGCCGCTTTAAAACCACATCCATGTGTCAAAAAAATAATTTTATGCTTTTTTCTTTTTTTATATCTTTTCCAATCAAATACACTAAAATGATCATATATAAAATATTTACTTGTAGCTAATAAAAATGATCTTCGCAAATCAAACTTATATATATCTTTTTTTATACGCGCACTATCACCTATGTCTGGCAATAAATTGCTTTCGTCAATCAGCCACGTGATTTTATATTTATCTAAAAAATTATTAGATTTCAAATACAGATATAATGAATATGCATTATCTCCATTTAGCCCTTCCGATTCAAAGACAATACTATTTTCGTTCAACGGAAGCATACAGCATAAACGATATATGAGAATATTAATCAAGTATATTAGTTTTTTCATAATAAAGATATATACGATTATTTATATCTAATAATCATTTTTTCCTTTCATAATTTTAAATAAATACTTTTAAACATAACTACAATATCTTTACAATATATAATAGTCAATAACGTGAAACACAATAGTTGCATCCCATACATTTTTACTTCATCATCAACAATCAACAATAAAATTGCCTGACTAATTAAAACTAAATAACTCAAAATATGCTTTTTTATACTAACTGCAAAACAAATGTACCTTTTCGCATATACATAGCGCAATATCCAAACCACCAAATAACCCACAGCTGTTCCTATTGCTGCTCCCATTGGTCCATAATAGGGGGTCAAAACTACATTTAATAATAAATTTGTTGCAGCTCCAAATATTGTTGATTTCGCAAACACTTTAGACTCCTTAACGGCTGAAAAAACGCCTCCCAAATAGCCGGATAAGGCTCCAAAAACAATTGATATCGTTAGCCAAGGGACATATTCCCATGCTTCATAAAAATCATTTGAGTATAAGAACCTGGCTAATATCTTATCAAATACGATTATCAATGAGCATAATAACACCATCATGCAATTATATGCTTTATAAGTACTCGAAAAAAAACCATTTTTATCTTTTGAATCGAAATCTTTGACTGCAGAAATTGTCCATGCTTGATTAAAAATTGTCTGAAACACATTTATTATAGACGGAATTTTACTAGCCACGGAATATATTCCATTATCTGCTATGCTACAAAAATATATTATGATATATTTATCCAAAGATCCATTAATCCACCAAGCTACAGTATTTAAAATCAAAGGCTTAGAATATTCTGTTATTTCGTGTTCAAATTTCTTATTACTGACAATTCTAAAGTATTGCCACAAACGACACGAGAAAAATAAATATATACATTGAGCAAACAATCCTAATATATTAGCCAAGAAGTAACCATGTATTCCAATTTTCATATATACCAAAAAGATCGGAAGAGCGTCGTGTAGGGAAAGAGTGTAGATCTCG